>CAKORQ010000142.1 GCA_934101445.1 uncultured Bacilli bacterium
TCACTTCTTTATTTTGTGGTTCTTTTTTGAAAATATTTTTTACTTTTTTTCGAAAATCAAGTGGTAATTTCCGGTAAAGATTTAATAAATAATTCTTCATAATGCCTCCTTACACTCTAAATATTTTATGAATAGCACTAGCATATTTTCTTTTAATAAATCTTTTTATACGAACTAAATCTCTAACTGTTTTTGATGAATTTTTAGGAGCGATAGGAACTTCTTTAATAGCATCCATAGCCTCAATTACTTCTTTAGTCGGCATAATTGGTTTGCGATTATAGATCATTTCAACATTACTATCAGCAATATTTTTTCCATCAATTGTATCATTAACAAATTTTAAAAATTCATTAAAACCTCTTTCAATAGGATATTTTTGCATAAACTTATAGCCAGCATTACTTAATTGTTTTTGAAGTTTTTCGTCATCCAAAATCTTTATAATAGCACTCGCCACTGCCTCAGGAGAGGTATCGGCAAGCAAAACGCCATCATCAGGAATATCATACAAATTGTTTTCACGATATAAATCTACAACTGGTAAGCCTGAGGCCATCATTTCAAAAGGAATTCTTGAAGGATTTGATGAACTCATACAAAGTCCAACTTTGCATTTATTATATAGTTCGTTGCATTTTTCAATTGGCATAATATGCAAATTTTCCATTTCAACATCAAGTTTAATATCAGCGTCTGAGCCATATAAATATATTTTAACATCTGGACGTAGTTTTTTTACTAATATTAACGCTTTGATTCCAATATTACTACATCTTCTAGCCTTTTCAGGTTGAAAAATAAAACAAACGGCATTTTCCTTTTTAACATTGTCTAGTTTTTTATAAACACTAGTATCAGCACAAAAACTAAAATAATTCATTTCTTGATTAAACTCTGTATATAATTTATGGGCTAACCATTTACCAATACTAACACCGCCTAAGCCATACTTATAAGTATGTTCCATTTCTAAATAAAGACCGCCCATTGGTTCAAACCACGGTTCAAAATCTTGAATAAAATAGGCTTTTTTCTTAACATTATTATTCATATAATATAAATAATCAGGAGTTTTTATAGAATAAGTGGCAAAGGCTAAATCATACTCTTTTTGAAAAGAAATTCCCACATAAACATTGCATAGGCATTCCCCATAATAATTAATAATTCTTTGTTTCATTGATTCATTAGTATTTGCATAATCTTCTTCGACATAAATATCACATTCAAAACCTTGTCTTACTAAAAAGTTGGCATTCTGAATCATTGTTCTAATACCACCAGAACCCTTAATTGGCCATGGAATTATCCAGGCTATTTTTTTTGCTATCATACTACTTACCTCGTTTCTAAATTCCGCACTAGTTTCCCCAATTATACCACCATATCGAAATGATTGTTTATGAATTTGCTCACTATTTAATTGAAATTTTTTTCTAATATCACTTTGAATAGTTAAAAGTTCTCTTATTTCAACTTCTCGTGATGCTACTGTACTTGTTGATTTAGAATGTTTACGAAAATAGTTTAAACTTTTATGACAATATGCGACCTTTCCATTACTAAGCAAAGTATAATAAATGAACCAATCACCACTTATTTTAAATTTTTTGGCTTCTTCGATGATTTCAACCTGGTTTCCTTTTTTAAAAACTACTGCAGATACATTTGGTATTGTATTACAAACAGCCAAAGCCTCTTTTATTTCTTCCTTACCGTCATTAATATAACTATGAAGCCATTTAGTTTTACTTACAGCGAGCATCCAATCTCGGCAATCATCACTTATAATCCGATTAGCCTCATCTATACGCATACTCTCAGCATATGATAAAACGACATCTTTATCTTCAAAGCCCCGCATAATATTTTCTAAAAAACGACTATTACAACTATCATCAGCCTCAGCAATCCAAACATAATCACACGTTCCAAAAGAGAAGCCTTATTGCCATTGACTAAATACACATCCACTAATTTATTCATTTTTTACAAATTTAATAGCAATTTCGGGATGTTTTTTTATTATTTCTTCTATTTTTGCTACTGAATTATCTGTTGATTTATCATCTAAAATTATTAATTCATAAATTGGATAAGTTTGGAAAAGAATTGAATCAATTCTTTCTTCAATGTATTTTTCATAATTATAATTTGGTATTATTACAGATACTTTTTTATATTGATCATTATATTCATGAAATTCACTACCATTTTTATATATAGTTACATGTCTATTATTTTTGGCCTTTTTATATTTTTCATATACACTATTTGGTGTTACTTTTAATAACATTTTTTTTACTTCATTTTTCATTTTATTTAATACCCCACACCTGTTCTAAAAAATTTAATCTATCTTGCATATTTTTTTGTTGCTCTGTACTTATATTATCATTATTTTCTAAGTAAGAATATATTTTTTTTATTTCTAGTAAATGTTTTTTTCTATTCATAGTAGAACTTATATTATTGCCATGTAAGCGATAGTAGTTTAAGGTTTTCTTGTTATAAGCAATCTTACCTCTTTTTAAGGCATTAAGATAAAAATACCAATCGCCACATTGTTTAAAAGTTTTAGATATATTCAATATCTCCTCATAATCATCTTTTCTTATTATTGTTCCCGAAACATTTGGAATAGTGCAATTAAGATAAGCATAATTGGTTATTTCCTTTTGTCCATCATTAACATAATTTTTTTGCCAATGACCAGTTTTTAATAAATCTATCTGATCTATTAACGAATTTTTAACAATAGTTCCTTCACTATCTATAAAGCCAGTATCAGTATAACTAAGGACAATATTTTCATTTTTATTTATGGGTTTAATTGCTTCCTTTAGAAAGTCCTTTTTACAATAATCATCAGCCTCACAAATCCAAACATAATCACCACTTGCTAATTTAAATCCTTTTTGCCACTGACTAAAAGCATTACCGCTATTTTTTTCATTAGGAACCACTTTAACATTAATATATTTATTGATATTAGAAACTATTTTATTAATAACTTCCAAAGAATTATCACTTGAACAGTCATCCAAAATAATAAGTTCATAAATTGGATAATCCTGATTTAAAATACTATATACTCGTTCATATAAGAATCTAGCATAATTATAATTAGGAATAACAACCGATATATTTATATTGGTTTTAGCATAACTATTCTGTTTTATAGCACACTTCTTAAGATCATCTAAAGAAATATCAGGAATTATGTTCTTTTGCTTTATATGTT
>CAKORQ010000143.1 GCA_934101445.1 uncultured Bacilli bacterium
TAGTAATTCTTTAAACGAATTTCAATTAAGGGCTTTAAAGACAATCAACTTAGTAGGAGCAAAAATTGTTAACAAAACCAGCGTTTCTGAAAAATGGCTGCAAGCCTTAGAAACTAACAGTATTATTGATATCTTACCGATGCAGAAATTTTGCATGTCTGATTTAGATAACTGGTGGTATAACTATAGTCTTGCTTATAATTATTATCAAAGCCATGGTAATATTGATATTCCTACTAATGGAACCGTAACTGGCTACTATAAAGAAACTGTTAACTTAGGTAATTGGCTTTATCGTTTAAAAAAGCAAGTCGAAAATTCTAGTTTATCAACCTTGCAAATTGCCGCTTTAAGAAAAATTGATTTTCCTCTTGCTAATGTCTATCAAAGTTCTAAATTTGCCAAAACTAAAGAAAGGTGGTTACAAGCCTTAAAAGATAACACCGTTACGGATATTCTACCTCCAAATAAAGGAAATCTGCCGCGTCAAGATATCTGGTGGTATAATTACTGGCTTGCCAAAAAGTATTATGATACTAATGGTAATTTAAAATTTAGTAAATTTCAAAAAGTTATTGGCTATTATCCTGAACCGGTTGATTTAAATGCCTGGTTAAATAACCAAAAATATCGTTATAAAAAGGCCAATCTAATCCTAATTCCGGAACAAATAGCCTTACTAAATGCGATAGAAATAAAATGGATTAATGAAATGTCAAGTAGTGAAAAATGGAATCTTATATATAAAGAGGCTGCTAAGTATTATGATACTTATCATAATTTATTAATCCCTGATGATTATAATGTAACATTAGAAAATGATACTCCTTATAATTTAGGTGATTGGATAAAAAGACAACGCGTTAATTACCAAATCGGTAAACTATCCAAAGAAAAATTAGCCCTTTTAGAAGATATTAAAATGGTTTGGAACCTTAATAAATTTACTTGGGAAACAAGATTTGCAGCGGCTAAGAAATATTATAACGAGCATGGTAATTTAATTGTTGAAACCGACTATGAATTAGATTGCCAAACCGGCGCATTTAAGTTATATGATTGGCTAAAACGTCAAAGGGAAGATTATTGGCAAAAAAAATTAACTGAAGAACAGGTTATTCTTTTAGAGAGTATTCATATTGATTGGACTAAACTTGATATGGATTGGCTTCGAATGTTTAATTATGCCAAAGCATATTATTTGCAAAATGGTAACTTACATATAATGGGCTCTTATAAATTTGTTAATAGTAATGGTAATCTTATTAGCCTAGGGCCATGGTTAAAATGCCAGATTAGATGTTATGAAAAAAACGGATTACTTCCTTTACAAATAGAACTTTTAAATAGTATCGGGATAATCTGGAATAATAGCACTAATCGCCTAGATATGATAAAATTATTTGAATTTTATCATATTAAAGGTTCCAAAATGGCCGATATCATAAAACGCTATTCTAGCCTAGAAATAAATGCTAAAATCCAGTTATGTATTTTATATAATATGCCTTTTAATATTAACGGAGATTTAAATCCAATCTTTACTATGAGTAGTAAAGATTTACAAGAAAAATATAACGTTTCTTTAGAAGAATTAATAAAGAAATATCAAAATAAATTAGAACTAGTTAGGAGATAACATGAAAAATAATTTAGACCATGAAAATTATCAATATTTAATTAAATATTATCAAGATTATGGAAACATTAATGTTCCTTTAGGGTTTAAAATAACAACCCCAGATCATAAAATTATTAATCTCGGTTACTTTATAAATAGCCAAAGAGCTCTATATCGCAAAGGTTTATTATCACCTGCCGAAATAAAATATTTAGAATCTTTAAATATTTCTTGGTATTCTCAAGATGATGAATGGCAATTCATGTATAATTTGGTAAAAGAATACAAAGAAGAACATGGCGATATAAATATTCATCCTAAATATGTAAAGATAATTGATGATAAACCTATCTTTTTAGGCCGCTGGCTAGACACCCAAAGAAGAAATTATAAAAATGCTTGTCGTTTAAGAGGAGGCAAGTGGTCCAAATGGTGCTTAAGTCAAAATAGAATCACTTTATTAGAAAATTTAGGAATAGACTGGCATAATACCAGTGAACAAAATTGGCTTCTAAAATACCAAGAAGTGTTAAAATGTATCGACCATTTTGGTAGTTTAAATATTCCTAATAACTGTAAGGCCACCCTAGATAATGGCAAGGAATTTAGTATTAATGAATGGCTTTCCCAAAATAAGAAAAAATATTGTTTAGAAAAAGATAAATTAACAACGGAACAAATAGATTTATTAAAAAAAATAAATATAACTTCTTATGGTACTTATAATTATGCTTGGGACTTTATGTATAATGAGGCAAAAAAATATTATGATATCCATGGTAATTTAAAAGTTCCCGCTACTTACTCGTATTTAGATGACAAAGATAACCTAATTAAATTAGGTAATTGGATTAATAGTCAAAGAAAAAGATATAAAAATAATATTAATCCTCAAAATCATTCTACTTGTCAGCAAAAATTAGATAAAAGACAGATAAAACTTTTAAATGAAATAAAAATGGTTTGGAAGATTAGAACTTGCTTTGAAGAGGCTTATCCTTATTTAATGGCTTATTATAACTTTTATGGTAATTTAAATATTCCTAAAGATTTTAAAACTTCTGATGGTTATACATATGAGGAAAATGGAAAAATAAATTTATATCAATGGTTATATAACTTTAAAAACTCCATTAATCCTTTAAGTTCTAACGCCCTAAAATTAAGCCAAATGGGTATGACTTGGCCCGTTAAAATTAACCAAAAAACCGTATTTGCTATAGCCCTAGAAAACGCCATTGACCTTGATTTAAATAGGGCCGTCTTAGAACGTATTTCTTATATTGAATTAATAAGTAAAATTACTTATTTAAGGGAAAATAATTTGGCTATTACTACTAATGGTTATTTAAATCCTATCTTTAGCATGGCAAGTCCTGATATTAAAAATAATTATCATATTAGTTTAGAAGAAATAATTGCTAACTTTTATGCTAAAAAATTAAAAAAATAGGTCATTTTAACCTATTAATCCATAAATTCTTGAAAAACTTTTTTATCGAAGATGTGGTCTTCTAAATCCCCATCTTCTTTTTTCATGTCTTCGTTATTAACTAAGAAATATTTATGATATAAATAATCTTTACCATCAGTACTAACC
>CAKORQ010000144.1 GCA_934101445.1 uncultured Bacilli bacterium
TATCAATCAATTCACACTTCAATTTTTGGACCCCATGGTTATGTTTATGAGGTTCAAATAAGAACTACAGAAATGGATGAAATTGCAGAAAAAGGTATTGCTAGTCATTGGTCATATAAAGAACATACTAAAGGGGGGGCTGTTAATGTTTTTGAACAAAAGTTAGAAATGTTTAGAAACTTAATTGAACAACATAACGATGATTTAAGTAATGGAGATTTCAAAAAGGAAATAAACGAAGAAGCCTTAAGTAAAATGATTTATTGTTTTACGCCAAAGGGAGATGTTGTTGAGTTACCGGCTAATTCAACTCCTATCGATTTTGCTTATCGTATTCACTCGAAAGTAGGAGATACTTGCGTAGGGGCTATCGTAAATGAAGTTATGGTACCTTTAAATAAGGCTCTAGAAGATGGAGATATTGTTTCTATTAAAACTAGTAAAGAAGCAACCCCTTCTAAGGAATGGTTAAACATTGTTAAAACTAGTCAAGCCAAAAATAAAATTAAATCTTATTTTTCTAAGATTGATCGGGAAGAATATGTTAAACGAGGAGAAGATTTACTCGAAAAAGAAATTCGTCGTCGTAAACTTGCTATCAGTGATGTCTTAGCAACGGAAAGAATTGAAAAAGTATGTAAAGACTTAAAATTAGATGATTTAGAAGATATTTATTTATCAGTTGGTTCTTTAAGATTTACTCCATCTTATATAATTAATATGGCTTATGAAGATAAAAAAGATGTTCATGATATTTTAATGGAAAAAATGGGGCGTAAGTCGGAAAATATTAACTATAAGAGTGACATTATTGTATCTGGTAGTGGCAATATAAAAGTTAATATTGCTAAATGTTGTAAACCTATAAAAGGTGATAAAATAATTGGCTATATTACAAAGGGTGAAGGTATTACTGTTCATAAAAAAGATTGTCCAAATGTTTCTAATACTAATCGTTTAATTGATGTTTGCTGGAATGATACTAATGATACTTATTATTTTACCGATATATTAGTAAGTACAATGAGTAATAAAAATTATCTTTATGATTTAGTTAGTCTGGCTAAAGAAAAAGATGTTTATATTGATGCTGTAAGTAATAAAGAAGAGGATAATTTAACTAAGTATAAGTTAACTTTAAAAATTAAAAATATTAAAGAGTTAGATAGTTTAATTAATGCCCTTAATATGTGTAAATATGTAATTAAGGTAGAAAGAGCAAAAAATTAATGCGAGTAGTGGTTCAAAGATCTAAAAATTCATCCGTAAGTGTGAATAACAATTGTGTTGGTAAAATTAGTTCTGGATTAGTTTTATTAGTAGCATTTACAAATACAGATACTATAGATACCATAAATTATATGGTTAAAAAAATTGTGGGGTTGCGGATATTTCCTGATGAGGCTGGCATTATGAATAAAAACATTCTAGATTACGGTGGGGATATTTTAAGTATTTCTCAGTTTACCTTGTATGGTGATGCTACTAAGGGTAACCGACCTAGTTATATTAAGGCTGCCAAAGGCGATTTTGCCAAGCCTATGTATGAAAAATTTAATGAACTTTTAAGTAATTATGTTAAAGTAGAAACCGGGGTTTTTGGGGCGGATATGGAAGTTAATATTACCAATGTTGGACCGACAACAATTTGGTTAGAAAAAGAATAAGGAGAACTAATTTATGTATGATGATTCAGCCGGTGCAATGTATGAGCAGGAAGAATATGCTCGTAAAGAGGCTTTAAGAAAAAAGAAAATATTAATAAGAAGAATTATTGTGGTCAGTGTTATTTCACTTGCTAGTTTGTATACTATTTTCTTTTTAATCGATCAAGGCAGGTTTAAGAAAGGACAAAAACCGTTAATAACATTTAAAGAAGTAACAAAAACTTATAATGATGGGACAGTTACATCAAGATATGGTTTAGGCTGGGTATTTAGAGAATATAACCGCGAATCATTATTAGATACAGAAATGGTACCATTTTTTAAAAAAATTAGACAAGATTATGATGCAGCTACGACAGTTGATTCTAATTTGCCAAAGGTTGTTACGGGCTATGAAATACCTGATAACCCTGATGAGTTAGAAAAAGTTGATGGGGTACTATTTTTATACGATGGTGGTCGTTTACTTGATACTTATAAATGCATTTTAAGTGATAGTGATTGTGAAATTGCCCCTTCTTACCTTTATAGTGATGAGGTAAGTGGGATGTATGATGTTAAAATGAGTATAGTTGATAAAAGATATGCCTTTATTAAAGAATATCAAGATAAAGGAACGGAAAATGAGACTAGTTGGGTGCTTCTATACGATATAAAAAATAAACAAATACTTGCTAAATATGAAGATATTCATTATTCTAAACAAGAAAACGGGAAAGGAATTATTGATTCTTCTAAATACATAATTAAGAAAAATGGGTTATGGGGAATTGATCAAGTTATTAATGGTCGTATTAGTAATGTTCTTGATTATCGTTATTATGGTATTAATTTCTATTTTAATAGTAAAAAATATGTTTTAAAAAGTGATAATGGCTATCAAATATATGACTTAACTAATAATAATATGAGTGATTATATAACCGATAAAATCGAAGATATAGTTGGTAGTGGGTCTAATACGTTTTATACAACTAAGACAGTTAGCAATGATGGTGTTTTCTATACGTTGTATGATTCAAAAACTTTGACGAGTGTTTTAGGAGAAAATGTTAGTTATATAGAACTTCATAATAACTTTATAGTTTATGTTAAAGATAGTAAATTGTATTTAACCGATTTTTCGGGAACTAATTTGTTAGACCGAGAAATTCCTTTATACTTTAATAATTATAATGGAGAAGGAGTTAAGGCTTTTACTGTTGAGGTATTGGGTAACCAATTACGAATAGTAACACCGAAAACTAAGGAAGTAACTCATTACAATACGGAATATTATTTTGATAGTGTTACTTATTCATTTATTAAAACGAGGGAAAATGTTAAGGAAACTGTAGAGTAATATTTAAGTGAAAAATTAAATAAAAATAGAGGGAATAATTGACTAAAAAATAGAAAGCCATTATAATAATGGATAAATAAATTGTTATGTAGTAGGAAATCTAGTATGTAATAATACTAGGTTTTTACTTTTAGAAAAGAGGATAAATATGATAATTAAACAAAAAGGTACTATTGAT
>CAKORQ010000145.1 GCA_934101445.1 uncultured Bacilli bacterium
TTTTCTAATGTGTTATTCATAGTAATTTCTTCATTATTCATATATATGAGCCCATCATAAATTAAATTATAGGTAGAACAGACTTCAATCTTGGTGCGACATTTGCTAGGACTATTAAGGGGTTCATTAAAGACAAAAGTGTTCCTGTATTTACTCCAAGATTGCAAGAGTTTTCAACTACATTTAAAAATGTTTGCGCCCCATGACCACCGGCTTTCCAACAATGGATAGTTGCCCCATCAACATTAACACTACCAGAATCATAGAAAGTATCGGTAAACAAATTGACAACTCCCTCATTAATGGCCGCACTAAGAGTGGTAATTTTCATGGTCGAACCAGGTTCATAAGTCATCCAAATGGGCAAATTTCTACTTAATACTTCTTGGGTATAAGTTTGATAATCATTAGGATTATAACTAGGACGACTAGCCATCGCTAGAATTTCCCCGGTTTTCGGATTCATCGCGATAGCAAGAGCGTGCTCGGGGTCATATTTAGCAACCGCATTATCTAGTTCTCTTTCTACGGATTGTTGCAAGTCTAAATCAATAGTCAAATAGACATTATTACCACTTATAGCCTCTTTATATTCTTCGGCTTTATTTAAACGATTACCCTTGGCATCACTATAATATTTAATTGAGCCGCTAGTACCGGTTAGTTCTTTATCATATTTAAGTTCTAGACCAGATAAGCCTTGATTATCAATACCTACATAACCTAAAACATGACTTAATAAATCATTATACGGATAATATCTTTTGGCTTCTTTAAGTAAGTAAACGCCATCATAATTATAACTATTTATCTTATCAGCTATTTCAAAAGATAATTGCCTTCCTTCAGGATGAACTCTTTCAATCGAAGTTCTTTTGCTAACGTGTTTATACATTTCCTCATAGGATACCCCTAGAATCTCACTCAAAGTCTTGGCTACTTCTTCCTTATTTTTAATTTGATTAGGTACTAAATATAACGAGGTTGTGGTGATATTACTGGCTAATACTTTACCATTACGATCTAAGATAAGACCTCTATCAGGAGTTATCGGAAGGTTACGCTGCCATAAATCATTGGCTAGACTATTTAATTTCTGATATTGAAATACTTGAATATAGAAGACTTTTAAAATAACGGCTATTAAAAGTAAAGTTACAAATAATACTACTAATCGCATTCGAAAATGTTTATCTTGATAAAACACAAAATCACCCTAATTAATAATATTAAAAGGATAAGAAAAAAAGTCTTTAAAATGCAAGACTTTACTTTTTTAAACATGATTTAATTTTAAATAAATAATAATAATCCAATAAATACAACTACAGCACCACCTAGAATAATCATTTTATAATTCATTTTATTTTCTTTATTATTAGAATTATCATTATCATTTGAGTTATTTAAATGAGCATCTTCATCATTATCGGCTCTTATTATTTCTAAATTATACACTTTATCTTCTTTATCTTTCGTTGTTACTAGGATTTTATATTTATTGGAACCGACTTCTAAATTTTTATCACCTAAACCACTAATTATTGTACCTTCTTCTCCTTCAGCTTGGATATTTATTTTTTCAGTATTATTATCAACATTTAAAATGTAATTATCTTTATCTTCTTGAAAATTTATATTGTAATTTTCGACAGTTAAATTTTTTAACTTACTGACACTCTTCTTATTAGACGTAGTACCATTGTTAGAGTTGTTATTCTTTTTAGAATTGTTACTTCCATTATTGTTAGTACTATTTATTTTATTATCTAAATATATATAGCCAACTATATTAGTTGTTTTTAAATTAAGGCTTAAGTTTGAAACAATTCCGGTAGCATTACTAGCAATGTAGTTTTCAGTACACACGGTATTTTCTTGTCTTTCTTCATCACTATAATCACAATTATTATGTAAAGAACAATTTGTATCAGTTTTAGGTCTACATATTTTTTGCTTCTCGGTTTGACTAGCTGTTTTTACAACTATATTTTCATTATTTACAAGCCATACTAAACCAACATAGGTTTTAGCATCTTGTTTCCAGATAACAATACTATCATCCTTTGGGGTTGTTCCAACATTATATCCAGATTTTTTTGCGCTTTGATACCAGTTTTCAGCACTTTTCCAGTTTGGTAATTCGATATCATAATCAGTATTAAGTCTTTCCCAAACATACCATGTAGCACTGACAACCTCTTTAGTATTTACTACTTCTTTATTATTATAAGGATTTGCATAAACAGTGGTAAGATTTAATATAATAATTAACATTATAAATTTGAAGTATCTCATATAATCACCTACTCTGGCCTTAAGTATAGCATGAAAACTTTATTAAGTAAATCTAATGATTAATTGATATTATAGATTTATTTTTCTATCTGTCTAAATCTTGTTCTTGCTAAACGTAAACTCTTAGAAGATTCTTGATAAACAAACTGTCTTTCATAGTCTAACTTAGGATAATCACTTGACTGTAGTAAACTATCTTGATAAATAAAAGTACTTTCCGGTGTTTGCTCAGAATTATTGTTACCTGTAAGTAAGAATTCATTATTAAAATCTTTAGTAAACCTTCTACTAATCGAGTTAGCACCCCTTGTAATGGACCAAGTGTTATCAACGTAATAGGAACCATTTCCCATACCTACTTTGTTCCAAGCATGATTACTTCCAGCAACACTTTCGGTTTCGACATTCATGATTTCATTATTAAGAAGTAAGGTTGTTAGACTTGCTATACCTATACAAAGACCAGCCTTTTTATTTAAGATGGTTTCTACTAAACCAGAAATACGTTGGGTATCAGAAGAATCATAATAACTAACTTGGGATTGTAAATAATCTGATACTAAATATACTTTTTCAATATCATTATGGGGGTTCATTTTACTTAATTTTTCGATTTCTTTATATATTTTTTTTAAATTAACTAGGGATAGTTTTTCGTTACTGTTAAAGCTTGTATAAATATATCGTTTAGAGAAGTTTAAATACTTTTTAAAGCAATAAGTATTTATAATACCATTAAATTTTAAACCCCATATTAAGTAGTTTAAGGGTACTATTGGTTTTATGTTTTTTAAACTTGTTATATCAATATATTCTCTATTTATTCTTTTACTATCATCTATTA
>CAKORQ010000146.1 GCA_934101445.1 uncultured Bacilli bacterium
CATGAGCATTGCCCCAAGTCGCATCAAAGATAGAAGGGGACATGGTCCAATAATGTTGTGTAGAATAAGCCCATGATAATTTATTTATATGTCTATTATCCATACCTGCAAATACTAATTCATCATAAGTAATTAAACCAACTGGATAAGTTAAAGCCTTATTTCCAATACTAGAATCAGTAGTTGTATATAAATCTCGTTCTTTATTCGGACATGTAAACTGCGGGCTCTTCTTTTGAAATCTTTGATAAGCTCCAAAATAACTATATTGCGTTGTACTAACACCATCACCACTAGCAAGAGTTCTATCGCCACAGAAACCAACAGCATTAGATACGTAACTACTATATCCCTTATCCGCTATATTGGTTTTATACCAATTATCAACTGCCGTCTTTATTGTTGAATTATTGGTATTATTATGTACTTCATCAAATGTTGTCCCATCCGGATTACCATACATATAGCCTACATAAGCAGGGTCGTTGTAATTGGTATTAAATTGCGAATTGCCTATGGTTTGTTTTCCACCAGTGGCATTTTTTTCGGTTCCATCATAAATAAGTCTTATGGAACCATCACCATTAATTCTTACAATCTGCCAATAAAAGCCAGCAAATTTAACGATATTATTCTTTACATTACCACGATAATAATACGTTGTTCCGTAATCATCTGTTCCTTGATACAATCCCTTATCCGATTTATCTGTTTCTAATTCTGTTTCGGTTAAAGTAGTGGCACTTAAATTATAAGTAATACTATCATATGAAACATTATTCCATTTTGTTTTGCCAGTTGTCTTCGTAGCACCGGTTATTTGATATATTGTAAGACTGCCCCAACCACGATTTACGTACATCTTTTTACTAACCTGATTATATGACATATATTCAGTTTGAAAATAATATTTAGTATCCCCACTAAAATCTAATGTCGTTGGATCAACATAGACTGGATTTGATAATGAATATGTAGCAGTCTCACTATTAAAAGTCTTAGTTGTAAACAATGCTATTTTAGTATCGTTTTCAGTTAAGTTACTCATTTGATCATCGCTTTTAATAGCGGAACTTGCCGGTTTAGTAGAAGTTACTGTAGTTGTATTTCCTGTCTTCTCTATCCACTTAATAACCGGCGCCGTATTAGTAACATCAACCGTTTGCTTAGCAGCAATCTTAGTCTTAGCAATAGCCGGCGTAGTTTGATATTCATTTGCTAAGATAGCATCACCTAACTTAGTATAACCAGCCGTTACCGGACTATAATTACCAGGTTCAGAAACCACTACTACTTTAGATTTAAAAACCTTATTCATAACATCATCATTAATAGTAGCATCTTCATCCATCCAGAAAGATACCGTATAATCAACACTATCATCAGAACCTAAATACCCTTCTGCAATAGTTCTAGACTCTGTTGAGCCAGCCATAGTTGTTGTAGTCGTCTTATATTTATCAAGCGTCGTAATGGCATCACTATTTATTTTAGTAGCAACCCACTTACTATTTAAAGTAGTACCCTCTAACATCTCTAAATTAACATAATAATGAGCAAAGATACTACAAGTATTTCTTAAAGTAAAACTAAATGGTTTTAACTTTAAACCCTCTGCATCCGTAATCGGATAAGCATTAGTTAAATTAATTTCATCTTTTTGATCAGTAAGTTCTATATTAAAACATCCTGATGTTGCATTATTAGTCTTTTCTGCAATATAAGTAAATTTCCAATAAGCATAAGATACTCCTATCATTGATAAACCAACAACGCAGCAAGTTAACACCAGCATAAAAACATGGTATTTATTCGGTGTCTTTTTTTTCATTCTCTTATCATTCATAACACTTCATACTCCTCTATTTTATCTATTACTAAAATAACACATAATCTCCAAAAAGTAAATCTTATTTCAGAATATCCAATATTTTTTCTAATTCTTTATTTACTTCTTTTAAATCTAATCTACTAAGTTTATATTTAATTAAATCTACTTTCTTATCTATTTCTACTTGTAATAACCCCTGTTCTAAATATTTTTGATAATTATTTTTCTTTTTAAAGTCTTTAGAACTTTCTAATTCTTTTTTATAATATATTTCATAATTAATAGATAAACTATCTAATTTATCTATTATTTTATCTATTACGGTACTAGGAAAACCCAATTTATCATTTTTACCTTCTCCTACTAATTTATACCCAAATATACTATGTAAAATATAAGCATCATCATTATAACAAGTAATAAACTTACCATCATTTTTATATAATTCTATAAACATACTACCACTTTCCTTTAATTAACAACTATAACTTCGTTATTATTTTTCTTTTTTACTTTCATATCAATTCCCTCAAACCACGAATGACTTCTTATAAAAGAACCACTACAACAGTTACTTAAATATCCTTTATAACTAGCCAGTACACTTCCATAATTTTCCGGGGGATTCTTAGCCATTTTATTTAACTTATGAGTTATTCTTCTTTTTGTTTGACTATTAATAAGCACTAATAATCTATTATTTTTAATAACAAAGCGATATCCTAAGAAATTTAACCCTTCTTTCATCGAAATAATCTTCGTTTTATTATTTAATTTTAACTCCACTTCTGCTACTTTTTTCTCTATTTCATTTAAACAATATTTTAAATAATCCCTATTAGGATGCATAAGAATAAAATCATCCATATATCTTATATAATACTTAATATGTAATTTTTCTTTACTAAAATGATCTAAATCATTTAAATAATAAATAGCAAATAATTGACTAGTCATATTTCCTATTGGTAGACCTCTTCCTTCTTCATAATAAGGAATCGTACTTAATTCTTCAAATCTTTTTTTCATATAAGGATTATTAGCTTTTCTTAAAATATCACTTTCTTTATCTACTAAGTCTTTTATTTGTTTATTGGTATTATTTTGATAAGTAGATGTTAAAATACTTTTAATAACTTCGATTACTTCTTCATCTGGTAATATTCTTCTTAATTTATCTATTAGTATCTCATGGCTAATACTATAAAAGTATTTATGAATATCACACTTTAATATATAAAAATTAGGATTATCTCTTCTTAAAGCATTTATATATTTTTTAGTATACATAAGTCC
>CAKORQ010000147.1 GCA_934101445.1 uncultured Bacilli bacterium
GTAGTATGCATTAAGTGATCATCAACAACATGAGCAAAGTGATAAGTAGGAAGACCATCACTTTTAATAATTACATCATCAATATCATTTTCGGGCATTTCAATATCGCCTTTTATGGCATCATGTAAAATTATTTTGTTTTCAAAATCACCTTGACTACGGAAACGAATAATATATTTATCGCCCTTATCTAAATGTTCTTTAATTTCTGCCATCGTTAAATCACGACATTTAGCATATTTTTTATAATAACCTAGACGTAATTTTTTATGTTCTTGATAACTTCTAATTTCTTCTAAATGCTCGGGCGTACAAAAACAGGGATAAGCAAGACCTTCTTCAATTAATTTCTTAGCATAAGCCTGATAGATATCTTTTCTTTCTGATTGTAAGTAAGGGCCATAATTACCTCCAAAGCCTTCCCCTTCATCAAAGGTAATACCTAAACTTTTAAAATCATTAATAATACCTTGAACGCCATTTTCAATAGTCCTTTTACCATCCGTATCTTCGATTCTTAAAAAACATACGCCTTTAGTTTGTTTAGCCAGTTGGATAGCCATGAAGGAGGTGGCTAGACTTCCTAAGTGAACAAAACCAGTTGGAGATGGGGCAAAGCGGGTAACACAAGCGTCCGCACTTAAATTTCTTTCTGGATATTTTTCTTCATAATATTTATAATCATGTAAAACATTTGGTAGTAAAATGTCGGCTAATTCTTTATTTGTCATAATATTCCTCTTTTCTTTGTCTATTATAATATAGTTTTCCTTATTTTCAAAGGGTTTTTAATTTAGATAGTCCTTCTTTTTGAGCATTTTCTTCTTGTTTTTTAAAGACTTAAATCTTAATAACTATATAAAAAGAACCGTAATGGTTCTTAAAATCAAAATGGCTGCCTAGGTAGGACTCGAACCCACGAAATGTCAGAGTCAGAATCTGATGCCTTACCACTTGGCTACTAGGCAATTCCTATAAACATTTTATCGCAAAATAACCTTCTTGCCAATAGAAATATTGCGAAAACTTATTAATTATTTTATACTGGATATAGAAAGGTAGGTTTATATGCTAAAAAATATATTTAGAGATTTTAAGTTAGATAAGTTTTTTGTGAATGTTAGTCTTATTATACCGGTTTTTTTAAGTTTAGTTTTTCTTATTAGTAATAATATCCTTTTGGGGCTTATTCTAATAATTAGTACTATTTTTATAATTAAAAAATATAAGGGTAGGCACTTTGTTCTTTATTTACTTTTAATAGCAACTTTAGTTAGAATGACCGGACTTATAATTTTTAATGTACCCCAGACTAGTGATTTTGCCGTTTTACTAGAGGCCTCAAGAAAGTTTAACTTAGGAGATTATAGTTTTAGTAAGAGTGGTTATTTTGCAATGTGGCCATATCAAACAGGTTTTGTTTTATATGAGGCTTTAATGCTTAAAATAATTAATAGTGAGGTTTTCTTAAAAATTTTAAATATTTCTTATGAAGTAGGGTTAACTTATTTTATTTATAAGACGGTTAAAAAGTTAGTAGGAGAGATGCCGGCTCGAATAACAGCCTCTTTATACGCGGTATTTCCTTTTTCTATTTATGCGGCAACAGTTATTTCTAATCATCATTTAAGTACATTACTTAGTTATATAAGTATTTATTTTCTTTTAAAAAATAATCAAGATGATAAGTTATTAAACTATATAATAGCGGGTATTCTACTAGGACTTTCTAATGTTTTAAGACCAGAAGGGATTGTGGTTATATTTAGTTATCTTTTATATAGAGTATTAAAATTAACTAAAAAAGATTTTAAAAAGAGTAAGAAAATTATTCTTACGATATTAATATGTAGTATCTTTGTTTTTTTTTATTCTTTAGTAAATAGGGGTATTTCCACTTATTTAATTAAAAGTAATATAAATGCAGATGGTCTTAAAAATAATAATCCGTTATGGAAGTTTGTGTTAGGAACTAATCCTAATACTTGCGGTAGATATGATTCAAATGATGAAATATATTTAGGTGATGAGGAAAAAGAGTTAGAAGTTATAAAGACCAGAGTTAATAATCCTTATAAAATAGGTAATCTTTTAGTTTGTAAGACGAATAATTTTGTATTAGATGGTTCTTTAGAATCTAGTAGTGGTATTTATAATGATAAAGTTATTTCCTTAATGGGGTTAAGTATTTCTTATAAAACTTTAGAAAATTTAGTATCGGGGGTTAATAAAGTTATTTATGGTTTTATGGTTATTGGTCTTATAATAGGGGTATTTTTAAAGAAAAGAGATATTTTAAATAGTAATTTATTTTATTTTTATATCTTGTTTATTACGAATACTATTGTTTATATGTTAATTGAAATTCAACCAAGATATACTTATTTTATTAATGTTACGGTTTTTATATTAGGTAGTGTTGGTTTAAAAGAATTACTTAAACTTTGGGATAATAGGCATAAGTTTATTGATTATAAGAATTAGGATAAATAAGTTAATTTGGGATTGTTTTAAATTCTTGGATTAGCTTTTTTTAGTTTGGAGATTATGTTATTTCCCACCCACCCACCCTTAAAGTAGTTATATATGGATAGTAATATAATTTATTGCTATTTAAAAAAAGTATGTTATAATAGGCTTCAGTAAAACAAAGGGAGTTAATGTTTATGAATAGTAATACTTCGGTAAATAGTTTAGAAGATTTAAAAAAAGTTAAAGAAGGAAATTTAGCGGTTGATGATATAGATGCTCGTTTAATAAAAATTATGGGAATAGATAATTTAATAAGGTTTGAATCAGAAAAAAAGGTCCTTTTTATTAAACTAGGAGATGACAATATATGGCAGACTTTTAAAGAAATACCATCTTATTTTGAAAGAGAAGAGGTAGTTAGTAAATGCCAAAATATTAAAGATTATAATGACTTTTTAGAATTTTTCGGTTTTGTTTTTAATTATTTTAGACGGTGTCTTCAATTTCAGTATTACAATAAAGATCAGGAAAATTGGAATAAATTAAACGGAGTATTTTATGATGTGTATCCAGAACTTTGGATCTCAGAAAAAGCATCTTTTGAAGTAAGAAAAAACTTTTATCATTATGATTCCTCCTGTCTACTTG
>CAKORQ010000148.1 GCA_934101445.1 uncultured Bacilli bacterium
AAGTAAGGGACATTTTTACTTTCTTTTAATCTTAGGAGGTATTATGATTGATGTCGAAAAAATTAAAGAAATTGGTAGTTTTAATATTTCAGATAGTGACTCTATTTATCTAGAGACCAGTATAAAAAAATTGCGGACTTTAGATAAAGATGGTGATACTTTAATAAATGATAAGAAAAAATTACAAGAAGAAATTGAAGAATACTTGTTAAATTTAAAAACTAAAAAGACTGTTGAAATTAATCAAACTGTAAACGATTTAGAAAAGTATCTTTTAGAATTAAAAAAAGATTTCAAGGATACCATAAAAGATTATGGGGCAAAAAGCGTTCCAAAAGGTTCCTCGTTAGTGATTATTATTCCAAAGCTAGATGAGAGTATTAAACGTAATGATAAGGGTTTAGGAAGATATGTAAATGATGTTTTACTATTTGCTAATTTAAATGATTATTATAAATGGTATTTTCTCCAAAATACTAATTATCAAGATAGTGAGATTAAAAAAATCATGATGCAGATGTTATCTAAAAAATCTTTAAAGTCTTTAGATACTATTAAATCAGAGATTATACTAACTATAAAATGGAAAGATTATTTACAGTCACTTTTACTTAAAATTGATTTGGTTTATAGCCTTGACTGGTTAAATGAGGAAGTATCTAATACTTGTGATAATAAAGATGCCGAAGAAAGTAGATATACCATTAAAAGAACAAGGGTTAAAGATAATGTAACAAAGATATAAAAAATGAAATGGAAATTAAATTTTTTCTTTTTTTTAGATGTTTGAAAGTGAATTTATAGTGTCATTGATAAAAAAATATTAACTAAAAGATTGATTTTTAATTTACTTTATTTATATTTTTAGTATAATATCTAATTAAGAAAGAAGTAGAATATATAGCATTATAGCAAATATTGTTATGCTTTTATTAGGAGATTTTTATGGCTAATGATTTTTATGATAATAGAGGATTTTATGATGATGATGAAATTTATAATCCTCCTCGCATAACAAGTCTAGATGGTGAGTATCGAATGCTAATGGATACAAAAGTTAGATTTATAAGTGGACTTAGTGATGAAGATAGAGCGAAACTATTAGAATTGGTTACTAATTTAATTAAAGATGAAGAAACTCGAAGCTTTGATGAAATAGAAAGTAAAATATTGGAAGTTATGGATGCTGAAAATTTGGAAGCGACAGACAAAAACATTTGTACAAGAAGAAAAGCTAAAATTGAACGTTATAGAGCAGAGCATGATAATAAATATGAGTTGGTTAAGGCCGAATTTTCAAAAATAAAACCCCAGTATGATAAATTAAATAAACAGATAAATGAACTTTTAGAACCATATATTGTAAATATGTGGACTGAAACTAATAAAAATAATATAACCGTTTTTAAAATGAACTCTTTAAAAACTACAAAAGCTGAAGTTTTAGATTTTGATTGCAGTGGTGATTCGCGTTTAGGATATAGGGCATTGTTTGCCATTATAAATTGTGATGATGTACAGCGTCATTATGAAGAGTGGTCGGTAGCAAATGAATATGATTTGTTATTTGGCGATTGGACAAAGAAGGCTATGCAAAACATATTTTCTTTAGAAATTGTTGATCAACTTTATGAAATGCTTAAAGAAAGAAAACAAATTTTTGATTATATGAATTATTTATGTAGCCTACTATTAAAATTATGTGAAGTTTTTGGTCATCATTGGGTAGAAATTGAGATTGATGGAAAGCGTAAATGTTCATATTGCCGAGAAGTTAAAGATAGCTGGGAATTTGAATATTCAGAAATATATCGGGAAAACTTATCAAATGATGAATTTGTTGGAAATTTGCCTACTTTCGATGAATCATCACTTTATGCCGATAAAAATCCTTCTCCTAATGTTTTAAAGCTAAGAAAAAAACTACAACACAACGAAAAATAATGAAAAAAAACTGATTACAAAATATCGTAATCAGCTTTTTTGGAATCATTTATATTTTCTAAAGTAGGTAAGGGCTTAGGATTATTTAAAGTTTCTTGTGTAGGAGAAGGGATTTCGGTTAGTAATTCTTCTTCTTGTTTCGGCGGAAGTGTATTTAACTCTTCTGTATTTTGAACCCCAGGATTAGAACCTAAAGTTTCTTCAGATTGATTTAAAGTTTCAGCAACTTTAGTATCCTTATTATTTGGTGGCAAGGTACTGGTTGGAGTCGTTCCTAAAACCTCCGTTAAATCACCAGTAATGTTATTTAATACATTAGCATCTTCTTCTTCCTTTTTCTTAGTTTTACCCAGTAAGGCATCTTTTAATTCTTGTTCATCATCACCAAAATCCGATTCAACATCAATAATTTGAACAATTTCATCAAAAGTAGTATCGCCACTGATAACTTTTTCTAAACCATCTTGAAGAAGGGTAACGGTATGTCCTTTTTCGTAAACCATTTTTCGTAAATGTTCTTTAGTTGTATTATTGACAATGGCATCACGAACATCTTGATTTAACATTAAAACTTCATGGACAGCAATACGCCCAATAAAGCCATTAATACAGTGTTTACAGCCTACAGCCTCATATACTTCTTTAACATCTAGTCCTAAGGCTAGTTTAAAAACTGTTTTTTCATAATCAGTAACCGGACGAGCCTTACGACATTTAGGACATAGTTTTTTGGCAAGTCTTTGGGCAATAACCCCAGTAAGGGCCGAACCCAAAAGGTATCGTTCAACATCCATATCTAGTAAACGTTCGATAGTATTTAAGGCATTATTGGTGTGCAGTGTTGATAAAACTAAGTGCCCAGTGATAGAGGCACGAACGGCAATACGCGCAGTTTCATCATCACGAATTTCTCCAATCATTATAACATCGGGGTCTTGACGTAAGATACTACGCAAAGCTGCTGCAAAGGTAAGACCAATTTCACTCATAACTTGAACCTGATTTAAACCAGGCATTTTCATTTCGACTGGGTCTTCAACGGTAATAATATTAGTATCAACGCGATTTAACTTTTGTAACATAGAATAGACGGTGGTTGATTTACCAGAACCAGTAGCACCGGTAACTAGGATAATACCTGT
>CAKORQ010000149.1 GCA_934101445.1 uncultured Bacilli bacterium
GCCTTAGATATTGTAAGTAAAATTTTTAAAGGCAAAGATTTAAAAAAAGTAGCAAGTCATACTATTAACCACGGATACATTATCGATAAAAATGGCCGTATTGTCGATGAGGTTTTAGTATCAGTAATGCTTGCACCAAAAACTTACACGACTGAAGATATAGTTGAAATTAATACACATGGAGGTATTGCCTCAACTAATAAAGTTTTAGAATTGTGTCTTGTAAACGGGGCTAGACTTGCCCAACCGGGGGAATTTACTAAAAGAGCCTTCTTAAATGGGCGTATTGATTTAACTGAAGCCGAGGCTATCGAAGATGTTATTAACTCTTCAACCGATAAATCCTTAAGACTATCCATAAATCAATTAACCGGATCCTTAAAAAATCTAATTACCGAAATTAGAAAAGATATCATGAGTTTAGTTGCTAATATTGAAGTAAATATTGATTATCCTGAATATGAAGATGCCGAGGATATAACTTTACAAAAGTTAAAAGAAAAATTACTACCTATTAAAACTAAATTAGAAGAACTATTAAAAAATTCTCATGACGCTAAAATCATTAAAAATGGGATTAATATTTGTATGATTGGTCGCCCTAATGTTGGTAAATCTAGTCTTTTAAATGCCTTCTTAGAAGAAGATAAGGCTATCGTTACTGATATTGCGGGAACAACCAGAGATATTGTTGAGGGCGAAACTATCATTAATGGTATTAAAATAAATTTTTTAGATACTGCTGGTATTCGAAAAACTGCTAATGTCGTTGAAAAAATTGGCGTTGATAAAAGTAAAAAAATCATTAATACCGCTGACTTAATAATCTTAGTTTTAAATAATAACGAAAAATTAACTCCTGATGATTTCGAACTTCTAGATTTAGTGAAGAATAAGAATTATATTATTTTTGTCAACAAAAATGACTTACCTTCTAAAATAGATTTAGAAATCTCTAAATATAACAATATTGTTTATGGCAATACACTAACAACAACCGGTATTAAAGAGTTAAAAGAAATGATAACAACCCTCTTTAATTTAGAAAAAATTAGTACTAATGATGCAACATATATTACCAATGCTCGTCATAAAGCCCTTATTGAAATTGCTCTAAACTATTTAAATTCCGCTTTAGAAAATATTGCAAATGGCTATTCTGTTGATATGTTAGAAATCGATATTCGTGCTTGTTGGGATACTTTAGGTGAAATTATTGGGGCAACTTATAAAGATGAATTATTAGATGAATTATTTAGTAATTTCTGTTTAGGAAAGTAGATGAATTTTATGGAAAAAGAATATGAAATAATTGTTGTTGGTGGTGGTCATGCGGGCTGCGAGGCTTCTCATATCGCTGCTTTTAAAGGACATAAAACCGCTTTAATCACTATGAATTTAAAAAATATCGCTGATATGCCTTGCAATCCTTCTATTGGTGGAACGGCTAAAGGTATTATTGTTCGCGAAATAGATGCCTTAGGTGGCTTAATGGGGCGTGTGGCAGATCGCACTCACTTTCAAATTAAAATGTTAAATAGTGGCAAAGGCCCTGCCGTTCGTAGTTTACGTGCGCAGGCTGATAAAGTAACTTATCCTAAAGAGATGCTAAGAGAACTAAAAAACACTCCTAATCTTGATATAATCGAAGGCATGGTAGAAGACTTAGTCATCGAAGATAATAAAATCAAGGGGGTTATTTTAGAAACTGGCGAAATCATTAAATGTCAAGCCTTGATATTAACGACCGGTACTTACTTAAGAGGTAGCATTTTATGCGGGGCTGAAAAACATAATGGTGGCCCTCATGGTGAAAGACGCAGTGAATATCTAAGTACCAATATGAAAAAATATGGTTTTCAAATTCAACGTTTAAAAACCGGTACTCCGCAAAGAATTAAAGCCTCTTCCATTGATTTTTCTAAAATGCACCCAGAATGTGGAGATGATAGATACTGGACTTTTTCCAATGATTATCCTGCTACTTATGATGTTAATAATCAACAAAAATGTTATCTATTATACACAACCTTAGAAACCAAAAAAATTATCGAAGATAATTTGGATAAATCAAGTATGTACGGTGGTTATGTCGAAGGCGTTGGCCCAAGATATTGTCCTTCTATCGAAGATAAAGTCGTTCGTTTCCACGACAAGGACCGTCATCAATTATTCTTAGAACCAGAATCTTTATATTATGATGACTGGTATTTACAAGGTTTTTCTACTTCAATGCCTCATGATATTCAAGAACAAATGGTTCATTCCCTACCAGGACTTGAAAATGCCATTATTTCTAAATATGCTTATGCTATCGAATATGATGCCATTAATCCTTTGCAAATTAAACCTTCTTTGGAATCTAAGGTGGTAGATGGAATTTTTACTGCTGGTCAGATAAATGGTACAAGTGGTTATGAAGAAGCAGCCGGTCAAGGAATTGTGGCTGGTATTAATGCCGCTTTAAAATTAGAACAACAAGACCCTTTAATTTTAAAAAGAAATGAGGCTTATATCGGCGTATTAATTGATGATTTAGTAACCAAAGGCACTAACGAACCTTATAGAATGTTAACTTCTCGTGCTGAATTTCGACTAATCTTGCGTCATGATAACGCGGACTTGCGTCTTCGTCCCCTTGCTCATCAAGTAAATTCCATTACTAAAGAACAATATTATAATTTAATCACTAAACAAAAAGATATCGAGGCTTTAACCACATTTTTAAAAAATACTAAACTAAAATTAAATGAGGAAGTAAAAGCAATTTTTAATGAGAATAATGTTCCGTTACCAAATTATTCAATGAGTTTTTACGATTTATTAAAGCGTCCCGAAATAAACTTGGCATTTTTATCAAAATTAACTGATATAAATTATAACGATGCTGTTAAAGAACAAGTCGAAATTAGTACTAAATATGAAGCATATATCGCTAAGACTTATAAAGAAGTAGAAAAAATGCTAAAACTAGAAAGTAAAGAAATACCTAGTGATTTAGATTATGACAAAGTTGTTAATTTGGCTAGTGAGGCTCGTCAAAAATTAAAGAAAGTAGCCCCTAAAACTATTGCTCAAGCA
>CAKORQ010000150.1 GCA_934101445.1 uncultured Bacilli bacterium
ATATAGAACCGACCAAGATGGTAGTATTATGCTTAAAATTAAAGATAATAAATTAAAAATTGAGACTTATAGTCCATAGTAGGAGAAATATGAATTATTATAACGAGATAAAAAATAAGTTGATAGATAATGAAGTATATTCAAAAGTAAAATATTATTCGAAAGAAAGGCACAAAGTTATTACCTATTTTGAAATAGGCAGATTATTAAATGAGGCAGGTGGAAAATACGGTGATAATATTATAGATGAATACTCTAAAAAGTTAGTTATGGAAGTAGGCAAAAAATATAACAGAAGAACACTATTTAGAATGAAACAATTTTATAATATGTTTAGTGATGAAAAAGTGTCGCCACTGGCGACACAATTGACATGGAGCCATTATACAGAATTATTATCAATAAAAGATAGTAATAAATTGTCATATTATATAAATATTGCTAGGAATAATAGTTTATCTAAAAGAGAATTAAGAGAAAAAATTAAAAGTAAAGAATATGAAAGATTGCCAAGTACAACAAAAAACAAATTAATGCTTAATGATAAGATGGAAATAAAAGATTTTGTTCCTGATCCTATATTAATTAAAAATAAAAATAATATCGAAATAGTTACTGAGAAAGCCTTGCATAATTTAATATTAGAAGACATTGAATCATTTATGAAGGAACTTGGTAATTCATTTAGTTTTATTGGCAGCGAATATAAAATTAAAATAGGAGAAAGAAATCATTATATTGATTTACTATTATTTAATATAAAGTTTAATTGCTATGTAGTGATTGAATTAAAACTTGCTGAGTTTAAGGCAGAATATATATCGCAAGTTCAAAAATACATGAATTATATAGATAAGAATGTAAAAGAAATTAGTAATTACAATACAATGAGAATATTAATATGTAAAAGAGAAAATAAATTTGTAATAGAATATTGCTCAGACGAAAGAATTGCTGTTAGAGAATACGAACTTATGTGATATAATTAGCAAAGGAAGTGATTATTATGCCATCAGCAAGAGTGCATGAAGCAATAGCCAAAAAAATTAACAATGATTATAAATATAATGAAAAGTTATTAAGAATAGGCACAATATCTCCAGATTGCTGGCGAAATGTTCCTGAAACTTCTGGAATAAAAGATAAATATTTGTCTCATTTTTGGGATTTTAGAATAAAAGATGGTCAAGCCAATGACTATGCTAATTTTTATATTAAATATTATGAAGAGATGAATAATCCATTTTATTTTGGTTATTTATTGCACTTAATAGTAGATCAATATTGGAAGTGTTACATTGATCCAAGATATGTAAAAAAAGTAAATGGCGAATCTTTTGCAGTGGATAAGAATGGCAATTTAATAAAAGATGAAAATTGGTTTAGTTATTATGAAGGAATAAAAATGCAACAAAGATTAGCCCTGAAATATGATTTAGATTATTTGCCAATAAATAAAGAAGAATATTTATATTTTTGCTGTAATATTGATGAATTAAATATTAATGGATTATTTGGCAAAAACGGCACAATAGATTATGTCAACAAAACTTTATTTATGAGTAAGGATGTGGAAGAATCATTAATTTATGATGATGAATCAATCGAAAAAGCCTTAGATGAAACGGTTATATTCGTTAAGAAAGAACTCGAAAAATTAAAGCAGCTTAAATTAGAATATGATTCTAAAGTAAAAATAGCCGTAGACATAGATGATACCATTTTATCCACGAAAGAACTTGAAGAATATTATTGGAATATATTTTTAAATAATCATCCAGAGATTGACAAAACAAAAGAGTATCGTTGGGGGGATTCTGAACTTACTTTATTTTGGCAAGAGCATCGAGAAGATATGGCATTTGGAAAAGTTAAAGATGGAGTATCAGAAGCCTTTGAAGAAATGATGAAAAAGGATTATATAGTTGATTTATTGAGTGCAAGACCATTGAATAAATATGCATCTTTAAATAAGAAACTTTCCGAATATTTTGAAGAAAATAACCTTATATATAGTCATATGCATTTAGGATTTTATTTAAAAACAGATTTTTTAGTTGACCATAAATACGATGTTTTAATTGATAATGAATTAAGACATATTGAATCTGCTAATGAAAAAGGTATAGATACCATTTTATATGGGCCTTATAATGAAAATTATGAAGGATTACAAACTGATGATTGGTCAAAAATACCGTTATTAATTGACCAAATTATAAAGCAAAAAAAGTCAAAAGTTTTATAATATATAGTCATTTTAGATGTAGTAAAAAAGGAGTGGCTCTTATGGAGGAAAATGCCAAAATATATTTATTAAAAGATAAACCTGATTATATTAAAAAATTATCTGATGATGATATTATAAATGTGATTGGTACTAAGGGTTCGGGCAAGACTACGAGTGCTAATAAATATATTAGTAATGCTGATTATATTGTTATCAATTGTGATAGATTATATGATATGCCAACAGATAGCGAGGTAGAAGACGAATTCCTACCTAAAGTAAAAGAGTTATTAATCAAAAAATATGGTAAAGTTTATACGGGTAAAGATTTTAGTATTTGCTATGAAGAGATAATTAATTTTGCTAAAAAGAAGCAAAAGAAACTAGTTATTGAAGGTAATGTCATTTATGATATTGAACCGATTACGAAATTAAAAGGTACGGTTATTGTTAAAAGAACGGGAGTTTTAAAATGCTTCTTGAGAGCCGTATTTAGAGATTATCCTACTTCTTACTTTCTGAAGTTAGAAATTGAAAAACATGGTCCAATAATAGGTAGGATATCACGATTTAAAAATATTATTAAAAGAAGAAAAAGTATTTTTAAAGAGTATCATCGTATTGAAAAAGATATAGAGGAGTTAGAAAATGATGCATAAAGAATTAGATAATGTAATTATAAAAAGCAATATAAGTATAGATTATTTTGATGAGATAATTAATTATATTAAAAGCAATGAAAAAGAAATATTAAATTTCTTTAGTTTATCCGGTTTAAAAGAAAAGTACCAAGTTAAAATTCTTGATTATAAATCTTTTAAAGAGTTTGAACAGGCTAAGTA
>CAKORQ010000151.1 GCA_934101445.1 uncultured Bacilli bacterium
CTTGCGTTTCTTTATTAAAAAAGTATATCCCTGATATAAGCTTACGTTTTATAAATGTTTTAGAAGTTTTAAAATTGGAAACTAATAAACGCAATAAAAATGGTTTGAGTGATGAAGAATTTATTAAATACTTTACGAAAGATAAACCGGTAATCTTTAATTTTCATGGTTATCCAATGTTTATTTATAGTCTTATTTATGATCGCCCAAATAAAAATTTTTATGTTCATGGTTATGAAGAAGAAGGCTCTATTACTACTGCCTTTGATATGCGTTTGCGTAATAAGATTGATCGCTTCTCTTTGTGTAGCGAGGTCTTGGCACTCTTACCTAATAGCAAAGGCAAAGATGAATTAGAAAAATATATTGCCACTACCTTAGAAAAACATTATAAACACGCTAAAGAAGTGGGTATCGATTTAGAAGAAATTACTAATTTTGAAATTTAAGAAAGTAGAAAGTATCATGGTAATTACAACATCAATTTATGATGCAATGATAACATTAGCCCTGATTTTTAATGTTTGTTACTTGCTTCTAAATTATAAAAAATATAAATTAAAGTTTTTAGATGTTATTCTAATTCTTCTATTAGAAAATATATTTATCATTATTGGGGGCAAAGTATTTATTTATTTAGATGAATTTCCTAAATATAAAATCAGGGATATTCCTAGTTTATGGTTTACCTCCTATGGTAATATGATAGGGGCCTTAATTGGGTTAATTATTTACAGTCTTATTTTTAAGAAAAAAACTATTGATTTATTAGCCCTGGGATCCGTGCCACTTCCCTTAGTATATGCCATCGGTAAAATAGGCTGTTTTACGGCGGGCTGCTGTTATGGCATCAATTATAATGGCCTTGGTAAGGTGATTTACACTTCCTCACTTCATGCTCCTTTAAACACAGAACTTTTTCCGGTCCAATTAGTTGAAGCAATCACTTTTACCGTCATTTTTCTAATCTTTTTCTTAAAATCCCGCCGGAACTTTACTTTTAAAGACTTTGCTTATCTTTTAATTAGTATTAGTTTTTCTAAATTTATTTTAGATTATCTAAGAGCCGGTCGGGAAAATATAATATTTTCTTTTAATCAAAAAATAAGTATAGTTTTATTTATTTGGGGTTTATTTATCTTATATCGTGTTTATAAAAAAACTAAGAAATGAAAATAAAAGATAATAATATAATTAGAGTAATATCTGATTATATTATTTTTTAATCTAGAATATGTAGAAAAAGAAACCTATATATTAAGGAAAATAACTATTAAGATTTGATGTGTTAAAGAGGTTAGTTAACGGTATTCCATATAGTGTTGACGAAATAAAACAAATAAGTCAAAAAGTCGAAAAAAGCATAGCTTAATTTCGACTTTTTGAAGTGGACTTAAAAAAATCCGTGAATAGTAACATATAGGTTTAAGCAAATATGTTTCTATGATATAATTAATTTACAGAGTAATTCTGTTTGGAGGATTGATTATGAAAAAGGTCTTAGCTTGTTTATTATGTGGGATAATAGCATTAGGAGTCGTTGGTTGTAGAACTAATAAAAATATTGAAAATATTGAAAAACAATATGAGCCTATAGAAATAGATGGGATTTCTATAGAATTAAAAAATGGAACTTTATCAAATAAAAGTGTAGAAATAATTATAAAAGATACTAATGGATCTGACAAATATAGATATGGATCTAGTTTTAGAATTGATAAAAAAGAAAAGGATAATTGGGTAAAACTTAAAGGTACTGGAAATGACTGTTCTGCTACTCTTGCTGCGTACAATGTTAATGAAAATGGAATTTTAGAAATGAAGCAAGATTGGGAATGTATGTATGGTAAATTAGATCAAGGTACTTACAGATTGGTTAAAGACATATTTTTAACTAATGATAATCAGAATAAAAAATATATAGCAGTTGAATTCGTTATTGCATAATACATTTATAACTCAAACTTTAGGAGAAAATTAACAAAATATAATTTCTTTTTTTCTAAAATTGTTTGTTGTTAGATTGAAATATTCCTAATTTTAATATCTAATTTATTATGAAAAGTAGTAGGTTTCCATACAAATTTATATTTATTAGCATTGGCTTCTATTTTTGTTCCATCTAAATATTGATTAGCAATAATTAGATGGAATTCATCTATAATTGTCTTTGTTATCATAGTAAATATTTCATATTGATAAGGAAGGATGTATTTATTAATACACTCACAAATAACATTATAACTGGGTTGCTCTTGTTCCATTATATACATTACTCTTAAATCAAAAATACAAAGTTGTTCTATTTTTCTTAAACTACTTTTAAATTTGGAAAAGCAATAAATTATAGTAGCTATCAAATTATATGGATTGTAACCGTTTCTACCATTTTTCCTTTGTACTTTATCAATTAAAGTTCCTATGTTACTTTTATTTAGAATCGATATAAATTTATCTATTTTATCAAGTTCCTCATAGCATTCTTTTGAGGAGACTATAAAAATAGTCCTTTTTATGGTAAAATAATTCATGTGATACATCTTCTTTCAACAATTTGATTGTATCACACATAGCGTTAGAAATTGATTTTCTAGCGTTTTTTATGCTGAGCAGCAAAAAAAGGACTGCGTGAAATTATTTCATTTCATGACAGCCCCTTTAAATCTAAATATGTGGAAAAATAAACCTATATATTAAGGAAAATAACTATTAAGACTTATTATGTTTTATAGATATATAGAATATCTTAAACTTTATATTTTTAAAGACTAAAAAAAACTTACGATAAAAAATATTTAAAAGCCCTTGACTATCTAAGGAAGAGTTTGTATATTAGAATTGCTTTAGAAGAGGGATGATAAAAATGCATAACAAACACGGTTATAAAACGAAAAGACGGCGTAGTTACAGGAAGAAAAATAATACGAGATTGAAAGTTGTATCCATAATATCGGTCCCCGTTTTCTTATTAGGAGCTGGATTTGCCTGTAAAAGAGCAGATGCTAAGTTTGATCATACTCAAGCCCTATGTTTTTTTGCCGAAAATTGTGAAA
>CAKORQ010000152.1 GCA_934101445.1 uncultured Bacilli bacterium
AGTAACGATACTTTTTTTCTTTAGGGTTAACAAATATTTCTTCCTCTTTTATATAAAATACATTGCCACATGGTTTTGTATTATCAGGTCGTTTAGGTCTAACTTTTCTAGGCAAATTTTCATGTCCATCTTCTAAAGTACAAGTTATTTCTAAATTCCATGGTAATTCATCATGATACTCTAGATATATCTCTTGTCTTTCATTTTCTGTAAAAATAGAATCATTATTATCTGTAAATGGGGCTAAAGATATTAAAGAAATAAAATTATTATTTTTGATGCCAATATCTTTCTTATCTCTTAAAGGTTTTGGGTCTTCTTTAGGCATAACAAAATCACTAAGGAAAGGATTAGGTAGCGTTTTCTCTTTGTTCCTATATCCAGCAATTTTTGTATATTCTCTAATAACTTTTAATTTTCTTTTTTTGGTTTTTAAATCCCCTGACTGTTCTTCTATATAACCAGTTACTTTTTCTAAAATTTTTCCGATATCAAGTTTAGTTTTAAATGGTGAAATTTGTTTTGCATTAAGTTTTTCTAGTAATTTTAACCCTATTTTTACTTCTTCTAAGTAATATTTATTATTTCTTTTGCTTTCTATAGTCATATATAATAGAGTTTTTTCTAACGGTTTATCAGATAATAAAAATTCTTCGAATAAAGAGTTTATTCTATCTAGATGGTCAATTTTTAAATAAATTGAGGGCTCTTTTAAGGGACACATATGATATTTTTCTAAACATCTTTTTTGTGTTTCTAAAAATTCTTTTTCGCTTTGTTCATACACGAAGGGTGCTAAGATAAGGTAAGCGTTTTCATATAAGTATTTATATCTTCTTATTAATTCTTGCTTTGCTTGGTCTAAATTCATAAAAATCTCCTTTTGTCCCACTTATTCTACCATAATCTTCCTAGTCAAAATAGGGTATTTACAACAATTGCTAATAAAATACTAAAGTTTTAATAAAAAACTGGAAATTATCCATTTCTATATGGCTCATATGATAAATATTTGCCATTTTCTTCTTTAATCCAAAAAACAAATTTGCCACCTAATTTAATTTACTTTTCTAAAGGTTTGAATATTAAATTCTACGCCTTATCAATCCTGATAATAATATTGAAAAGGGAAGAGAAAGAAATTTGATTAAGTTTCAGGAAGAATATTTTAAAGAATTTTCCAATTCTAAATAATAAGAAAAAAACTATAGATTTATACTCTTAAGTACAAGTTTATAGTTTTTTAATTTTGCTTTTTAAACAATCCTAGAATTCGATTTTGAGGTTTATCACTGCTATTTTTATCGGTTAGAGTATATGGCTTATCATTTTCGCTACTTGGTCTTTCTAAAGAAATACTTGTATATTCACCAGCAAATATTTTAAATAAAGCTCCACTTATGGCATCATCAAATACCATTTTTAAACTTCTGGCTCCACTTTGTTTAGTAACAGCAATTTCGGCAATATACTGTATAAAATCTTCTGTATAACTATATTCAATTCCTAATTTTTCAAATAACACTTTATAAGTATTAAGCGGACTAAAGTCCGACTCTTTTAAAATTTTAATAATGTCTTCCTCAGTTAAAGTATTCATCTTAATTATTTTAGAAAATCTTCCCATTAATTCCTGCATCATTCCATACTTTATAAAATCATCGTTAGTTAAATTAGCATAATTGTCTCCTTGTTTGATACCAGTAAAGGCCCCTAAAGCAACAACTGTTAATTTAGATGTATCAAACTTTTTATCATCAAAGTAGAATAGGCTGCCGTCTAATAGTTTTAATAAAGAACGTTGAACACCAATTCTAGAAACGTGGTCGCCACTGTTAGTATGACCTTCTGCTAATTTATCAAACTCATCAATTACTAAAATACCTTTTTGAGCCTTTTCGATATCTTCATCAGCAGATAGATATAAATCTTCTAATAAATCAGTTATCTTGCGACCAACATAGCCAGTTTCCGATAGAGAAGTGGCATCTTCGATAACAATAGGAATATCATACAACTTAGAAATTCTTTTTAATACTTCTGTTTTACCTGTACCAGTTGAGCCACATATTAAAACATTTTCTTTTAATTTAGCAATTAAATCGTCGTCTAAATTGGAATCTATTACCGTTTGATTTTTAAATAAAGCCGTTAAAATTTGCATAATTTGTTCGTCTTGAGCAATAATTGTCTTTTTAATATCGTTATACATCGTAGCAATATTACTATTGCTTTTAAGATTTTCTTCATTAAATTCACTCTGAGTCTTTAATGCTTTATCAATGGCTGTTATCATTTTTTTATCGGTTATTGCTGTAAAAGAACTTCCATTTTTTTTATAATATTTTGCCTTGGATTTAAGCATTAATGCCCTAATTTTTTCAAAATCAACTGAGTTCCCATTTTTTCTAATAGTATCTCCAAGATTTTCTTCGAAAAAACGATATTCACTTTCCTTATTACCAGAAGTTAAAGCATATTTTCCTATATATTTTCCTGAAATAACGTTACATATACCATAATTATTAGTATTCTCGAAAGTAATTCCCGTAACAAAATCAACATATTCAAAAAAATTGTAATTGTCTCCATCTAGATTTATTTTCTTAGCTTTTAATAAATGTCCTATTGCTAATCTGCTCATTAAAGTTCCTCCTTAAAATGTTTTCTTATTATACCATAAGAACATTGATTTACTACCACTAATTTGAAAAAATTATAAATACCACTTTTCAGGGAGAGGAGGGCGGGTAGACTAATCATAACTAAAAAAATATAGACATAGATCCCTAGGGGTATATAATAAACTTGCAAAGGAAAAATATATATGGAGTGTAAACATTGTAATGAAAGCACGCATCGTACAGAAGCAGAAAAAAAATACTTAGAAACCAGATTAAAAACTATCGAAGGTCAAGTAAGAGCATTGCCAAAATGGTTGCTGAAGATAAATACTGTAATGATATTTTAATTCAACTTTTAGCCATCAATAAATCATTAAAAAGTTTAAATAAAAAAATTTTAAAAATGTAACTTAGTTGTAACTTTA
>CAKORQ010000153.1 GCA_934101445.1 uncultured Bacilli bacterium
CGAAGGCGCTAATACGCAAGAAAAAAAACTTATTGCTAGTACTACTAAAATAATGACAGCCCTAATTGCTCTTGAAAATGGGGTATTAGATGAAAAAGTAAAGATAGATAAAGATGTTTTAAAAGCCTATGGCTCTAATATATATATTGAAATAGATGAAGAAATAACTTTAAGAGATTTATTATATGGTCTGCTTTTAAGAAGTGGTAATGATGCCGCTATTGAGATTGCTAATGTAATAGCGGGTAATATGGATAAATTTGTCCAAATGATGAATGATAAAGCTAAGGAAATAGGAATGACCAGTACAACCTTTATAAACTCGAGTGGTTTAGAAAATGAAAAAAAGCAGGGTAATACTTCGACGGCTTATGATATGGCTTTACTGATGAGTTATGCTATTAATAATAAGGACTTCGTTGAAATTAGTGGGACTAAAAGACATATAGTTACTACTAATTATAAAACTTATGATTGGTATAATAAAAATAAATTATTAACTAGTTATAAATATACGATTGCCGGAAAAACTGGTTTTACTAAACTAGCCCGAAGAACTTTAGTAACTGCGGCTTTAAAAGATGATAAAAGATTAGTAATAGTAACTTTAAATGATCCTGATGACTTTGATACCCATAAGTATTTATATGAAAAAAATTTTAAGAAATATAATAAGGTTACAATTTTAAAACAAGGTAAAATTAGTGTTCCTAATAATGTGTTTTATGATAACTTATATATTGCTAAAGATATTAATGTTTTGTTAACGCCTTTAGAAGAAAAACAAATAACTATAAACTATGAGTTAGAAAAGAAAGCAAGGTATGAAGATAAAGAAGTAGTAGGATATTGTTTAATAAAATTAGATAATAAAATAATTAGTAAAGAACCAATTTATGTTAGTAAAGATAATAATAAAAAGAATAACTCTAAAGATAAAGAAAGTCTTTTAAAAAGAATAATTAAGTTTTTAAAATTTTGGGAAAAGTAACTTCTTTAAAATAAGAAGTAAAAAGGGGATATATGATTAATTTAATATGGGTCTTTTTATGTGGGAGTGCCATTATTTATAGTCTTTTAACTGGTAATGGAAAGTTTATTAATAAAGAAATATTAAATGCTGTTTATAGTGGTTTAAATCTTTGTTTAGATATGGCTCCTATTATTATATTATGGATGGGGATTATGAGTCTGGCTAGTTCTAGTGGTTTATTAGAAAAATTTGGTAAATTGATAAGACCGTTTCTTTGTAAATTATTTCCTTCTTTAGATAAAAATAGTAAGTCTTTAGATTATATTGCTTCAAATATCGCTTGTAATATGTTAGGAATGGGTTCGGCGGCAACCCCGTTTGGTCTTAAGGCTATGGCTAGTATGCAAGAAGAAAATACTAATAAGGATACGGCCTCGACGGCTATGATAACTTTTTTAGTTTTAAATACCGCCGGAGTTACTTTAATTCCTACGACGACAATAGCCCTTAGAATGGCTCATGGTAGTCTAAATCCTAATTGTATTATCTTACCAAGTATTATTGCTACTACTATATCATCAGTATGTGGCCTAACTCTTGATTATCTTATTAGAAGGAAAAATAAGGGCTAAAAAGAAAGGAGTTTTATGGATTATTGTCTTCCTATTTTAGTATTAATTATTATTATCTATAGTTATTTTAAGAAAGTTGATATTTATAATAAATTTTTAGAGGGGGCTAAAGAGGGAATTAAAACGGTATTTGATATAGTGCCGGCTGTTGTTGGAATGGTTTTTGCTATTAATTTGTTTGTTAAAAGTGGGGTAATTAACTTTTTATTAAGTCCGTTTAATAGTTTATTTACTAAAATTAATATTCCTAATGAAGTGGTGACAATGGCTTTGCTGCGCCCAATTTCGGGGAATGCTTCTTTGGCTATTATGAATAATATTTTTACAAAATACGGTGTTGATTCGTTTTATGGGTTGGTTGCTAGTGTTTTACAAGGGTGTACCGATACGACTGTTTATGTGTTAGCTTTGTATTTTGGCAGTGTTAAAATTTCTAAAAGTAAGTATGCCTTAAAGGTGGGGTTGTTTGCTGATCTTTGTGGAATTGGTGCGGCTTTCATTTTATGCCATATTTTTTTTACAAATTAACTTTAAGTAATTGACTTATGCTTAAAAATTTGATAAATTATAAATGCCTTGAAAGAAGAAACAAAGTTTTAAGGAAAAAAGATATTGTTTTTATTGACAATTTGTTGATAAAATGGTATATTTTGAAATGTATGTACGGACGCTTAGCTCAGTTGGTTAGAGCACCTGCCTTACAAGCAGGGGGTCATAGGTTCGAGTCCTATAGCGTCCACCATTAATTTTTGCCGACTTAGCGTAATTGGTAGCGCAACTGACTTGTAATCAGTAGGTTGGGGGTTCGATTCCCTCAGTCGGCACCACTTTTGGAGGGATAGCGAAGTGGTCAAACGCGGCAGACTGTAAATCTGTTCCTTCGGGTTCCATAGTTCAAATCTATGTCCCTCCACCACTTATATATTGCCTCGTAGCCAAGTGGTAAGGCATCAGACTTTGACTCTGACATTCCGATGGTTCGAGTCCATCCGAGGCAGCCACTTATTTAATTTTATTTACGTCTCGTTAGCTCAGTAGGTAGAGCATTTGACTTTTAATCAAAGGGTCGGGGGTTCGAGTCTCCCACGAGACACCATTTAAGAAGTAGAAACTCCAGCAATGGAGTTTTTTAAATTATAAAATTTGATTTATATTGGTTTATTATTTGAGGATAATTATTCTAGGAGGGACATTAGAAAAGCAGTTCCTCTTTAGAAATTTGTTATTAAAATTTGTTTTGACGATTACAATTAGTAAAAAAAATCTCGAAAATCACTAAATTTGCATAATATTCCATGAAATGTCATAATATTTAATTGACTTTGCTTAATTTATTATGCTATAATTTATTTGTTGCTGAAAAGCACATGGAGGAATACCCAAGTTGGTTGAAGGGACTGGTCTTGAAAACCAGCAGGTCGTGTAAGCGGCGCTAGGGTTCGA
>CAKORQ010000154.1 GCA_934101445.1 uncultured Bacilli bacterium
TGATAGTCTTGTCCATAATCCAGATGATTCTAAATATTTTTTAGATAAAGATATTTTAGATGTTTTTGGCTTACATGTTCGCTTTTATCAAGTTTTTTTACAAAAATTTGGAAGTGGTGAACTATTAAAACTTATAACTAGTTATGGATCACTCTTAAGAAAAATTGTCTTAAAAAAACTGGTTGGAAGTAATTTTGAAAATTTAAATACAGTTTCTGATTATGAAGAATTTATTATAGAAAAAGTTTATTTATATATCAAATATAATGATTGTGATTATAGTTATCTTTATAAAAATGAAAAGTTTCATAGTAGATATCCAGAAATATTTTTGGATTTTGATAAGTTTGAAATGGATAAGGAAACCAAGGATGAACTTTTATATATGTGGCAAGGTTCGTGTTTAGGAATCTATTATATTAAAAGTTTTCCAATTTTAAAAAAAATGCTAATTGGTAAAGATTTAAGCGTATTGCTTGTCGGCTTTGAAACGTATGCTTCTTATAATTATCTTGATGATTCTGGCGAGGTTTCAATTTTTCAACAAATGTTAAAGTATATGAGTAGTGAAAACTTGTTTGAATTATGTTCTTCATATGGTTGGTATTTAAATAAAATTTTTTCTGATATTGTTTTAAAACATAAAGTAGACTGGAAAGATGATTATACTTATGATGATGTTATTAAAATTTTGAATAATAACTTATATCAACAAATAATGAATGGTCTATATTATGATGGAAGTATAGCTGATTTTAGTGATAGCTTCAAAGATATTACTATTGCTCAGGGTTTGCCATATAAATTAGAATATGTGTTTTATAAAAGTGAAGAATATAATTTTACTAAATTAAAGAGTCTTTTACAAAATGAATTGTTTAGAAAGTATTTTAAAGGTAAAAATCTGCGCCCAATGTTAGTAAGAGGAAGTGATTCTAGGGCTTCTAAAGCAGAAATAATAAAATACTTTGAGGCTTTAGGTTATGAAGATGCCATGAAATTAGGATTTAAATATTCAGAAACTATTGATAGAATGATAAGAGAGAATCATATTGATGATGTTATCAGATGGTATCAAGCCTTAGATAAAAAGTGTTTGCCTTCTTATGAGGTTATGAGGCTGCTTGATGCTAGTGTACTAGTAAATTATCTTAGTGCTTTAGACCATTCTTTAGCAGTTGAATTAATGATTAAATATCCATTGCTAGCAAAGAGAATGGCATTTAACGATAAGTTGGATACATTAATTGAATGGTATCTGGCATATGATAAAAAGTATTTACCACAGTTCATGGTTATGATGGTACTTGAAAGTAGTGATATACCATTTTTTATGAAAAATAGAGGAAGATGGATAAATTTACTAAATATAGTAAGGACAAATAAATTTGATGAAGTGGTTATGTTAGGGTTAGTAAAACTGGCTTATGCTTTTGGCGTATTCCATGGTAATAAGAAAGGTTATAAGTATTTAATTCAGTTATTTAATTCTTATAAAGGTAATTCTAAGGGTGTTAGTGATAGCATGATTAGATTTTTAGAACTTTGTGCCTGGGATGACAATGTCTCCTTAATATTTAAGCAAGAAGAACCTAAGGGAAGTAAAAAATTATCTTCAGACAGTTCATATTTAGATATATATAAAGAGGTAGCAAGTAAAGGCAGAATTTTAAAAAAAATTACTTAAGAAAAGTAAAATTAAGTAATTTTTTTAACTTTTCCTATTTTTATTTGCAAAATTAGCAAGATTAATGAACTCATCAAGTTGTAATCTTAAAGTTTGGTTATGGTAACTATACTAAGTTGATTTTTCCTTTCCTTTTTTATTAAGAGCCGTATCATATCATTACGATTTATTATTTGACAACGAAAATTTTAATAATAATAAAAAAATTAAAAGGGCTTTTCTTTTAAATATAATTTGGTATAATGAACTAGAGGTATTATATGGAAACAATTAATTTAACTTTAAATGATTATAAGAAAATGAAGAAAATTATTAAAAATGATAGAAGTAATTATCAATATACATTGGATATTTTAGATAAAGATTATCCTTATGATACAAAAGAGTTTTGGATGCTTAAAATGGTTAAGGCTCTAAATTATAAGAATTTAAGTGATAGGTATAATTATATCTATGATGAGATGTGTACTATTTTAGATAATATTAGTCATAAAGTATGTGATTTTAAATGTGATAAATGTTATGGTAATAGAAGTGGTAAATGTTTTGCTACTATTAATGGATGCTGCTATTTCCATAAGAAACCTTGTCCTTATTTAGTTAAGGGAGTATGTCAACATAGAAGTATTAGTTGTAAGATATTTTTATGTAGTCCAATAGAAAAGAAATATAAGTTTAAATCGAAAGTAGATACTTATCCGTTATTAAACTATTTCTTTAATAGAAAGCAAAAAGACATAATTCATTATAGTTATAGACAAACTATAGATGAGGTTGTACCAAAGTTAGTAGAGTATGCTACCGAATTAAAATGATTAAAAGATAAGAAGGAGTTATTATATGTATGATGATAGAATTAGTAAACATATAGAGTTTAAGGATAGCCTTAAGGCTTATAAAGAATATTTAAGTAAATTAAATATGGAGGCGAAAAAGAAATTAGATAATCTTAATAATAAAAGTCTTAGAGAAAAAATTTTTTCTTTGGGATTTTTAGATAAAAGAGCTTTAAAAGCCAAAATTAAGGAAAGAGAAAAAATCTTAAATGAATATAATCAATTATTAGCAACAATCGCTGATTTGGAAGATATATTAAATCATATTGAACGTATTATTGCTATTATTGAAAAAGAATTATTGGAAATTAAAGAAAAATACAATGATGAAAGAAGAACTGAAATTATTCAAGGTACTTTTGATTTGGAAGATGAAGATTTAATTCCAATGGAAGACATTATTATTTCTTTAACAAATAATGGTTATGTTAAACGTCAACCTGTTGATACTTATAAAACACAAAACAGAGGCGGCAGAGGAGTTAAAGGA
>CAKORQ010000155.1 GCA_934101445.1 uncultured Bacilli bacterium
ATGAGGCTAAAAAGAAGTATTTACTTAATATTCTTAAGTATGATGAAGAAACTAAAGATAGTAAAGAAAAAGAAAATCCTTCTAAAGTTAATAATAGTTTTACTAATAATATAAATAGTGAAACTGAGGAAGGTAAAATTTATATAAGTGATGTTCAATATAAAAAAGAAGGAATATTAAAAGAAGCCAAGAAAATAGAATCGAGATTTAATTTAGATAATGAGACCATTATTAAACATTTTTTAGAATATAGATTAACTAAGGAAGATATTGATACTTATCAAGATTTAGTTAATACTTATGATATTTTAAGAAAGTTAAAACCTAATACTTTAGTTAAAAGTGTCAATAAAGAGGTAATTTTTAAAAAGGTTCCCAAAAGAGTTAGTAATATTTTAGAACCTTTATATTGTACTAGTACTAGTTTAAATATTTTAAAAGTATTAGATACCATTGAAGAAGAGATAAGAAAGTATGATCCTAGTATTTATGTATATGCGGGTAATAATTTAAAAGATTATAAATACTTGAATGAAAGAATCATTACTAAATGTGATAGTAATATTTATAGAGGAGTAAAGATATATTACCATAATCAAATGTATGATTATAGTATAGAATAGGAGTATTATGAATATAGAAAATATTATTAATGATATAAATGCTGGTAAGAATGTTTTTGATGTCGGGAAAATTGTTAGTATTAGTGATTTTGTGGTAGAAGTTTGTGGTTTAGATAAGGCTTTCTATTATGAAAAAATTAATTTAGCAGATAAGGCCGTTGGTTATGTTACGAAGATAAGTCCTAGTACTTGTATGGTGGCTATTGTAAAAAAAGAAGAAGAGTTAGTTATTGGCGATAAAGCAATAAGAACTAATGAAGTTTTTGAAGGTTACTTTAGTCCGCAAGCCTTAGGGCGGATGATTAATCTTTTAGGAGAAGATCCCCTACTTGGTAAAACTTATGAAGAATTAGTTAAAGTACCTATTGAAGAAGATAATATTCCTATTATGGATAGAGGTACGGTTAATGAACAATTACAAACGGGAATTGCCGGTATTGATTTAATGTATCCTATTGGTCTGGGACAGCGGCAGTTAATTATTGGCGATAAGAAAACGGGTAAGACCCAAATTGCTTTAGATACTATTGTTAATCAAAAAGATAAGGATATTGTTTGTATTTATTGTCCCATTGGTAAGACTATGAAAGAGGTTAAGAAGATTTATTATGATTTATTAAATAAAGAGGCTATGAGTTATACGATAATTGTCCCGGCTTTCAATGATTATCCTGCCCCCTTTCTGGTTTTAACTCCTTATTATGCTATGTCGATTGCTAGACGTTATATGCAAATGGGCACTAATTGTTTAGTGGTATTTGATGACTTAAAAAGACATGCTGATGCTTATCGTGAGACTTCCCTAATGGCGGGGAAGGCACCGGGGCGTGATGCTTATCCTGCAGACATCTTTTATCTTCATTCAAGGCTTTTAGAAAAGGGCTGTAAGTATAAAAATGGCGCTAGTATTACCGTTTTACCGATTGTGGAAACAAGAGGTGAGGATATAACCGATTATATTTCTACGAACATTATTTCTATTACCGATGGCCAGTTAGTTTTATCTAGTAAGAACTTTCAAAAAGGAATTAAACCCGCTATTAATTATGGTTTATCCGTATCGCGTTTAGGGGGCGCCGTTCAAAATAAAGAAATGAAGGCTTGTGGTACCCTTCTAAGAAGAAGATTATTATCTTATTTAGAAATGGCTAGTATTTATGAATTATCTAATCAAGATGAATTAAGTGCGGGCATTAAAGCCGTTATGCAAGAAGGTAAACAAATTTTAACTAATTTAACCCAAGATAGATATAGTCCCAAAAGCCAACAAGAAATGTTAGATTCTTATCGTTTCTTAAGTGAGTTAAAATGACAAATATTAAAAATGTCGTTAAAGTCATGAACTTTCACTCGCTTTTAAGAGTAGATAAAGCCAAGAAAAAAGCCGATAAGTTCCGCCAGTTAGAAACCGAAATTGAAGAGTTTATGAGTATTATTTTAAATAATCAAAATCTTAATTTAGATCATAAAATTTTAAATGCTAAACCCGATGGAAAAATAATTAATATTTATATTGGCAATGACTTAGGTTTTTGTGGAAACTTTAATAGTAGTATTAAGCATGAGGCTTTAAATGATACTACTTCCCTAAAGATTATGGTCGGTAAGAAGATATTTTTACATGATAGTAATACGGTTTTAAATATTAGTAAAGAAGATTTATATAAAAGTTTTACTGCGTTAGAAGATATTATTAAACCCTTACTGGAGAAAAAAGAAATAAAAGAAATAAATTGTATTTTTATCCGTTATATTAATATTAATAATATGCATTTAGATAAAACGAGATTATTTCCTATTGAACCGCCGAAATCAAAAGATACTAGTGATTTTGTTATCGAGGCTGATGGGAAGATTATGTTTACCGATTTAATTCTTTTATATATTGATTGTAAATTACAAATTATTGAAAGTAATTCTTGGGCTTCGGAAAATATTCAAAGAGAAAATTTAACTAATGAATCCTTAAGAAAGATTGATGAGATTGAAGAGGAAAAACTAAAAATAAAACGTAAAGAAAAAAGAGCGGCTGACTTTAAAAAACAATTAGCCAATTATAGAAAGGAAAGTTAATGTGATAGGAGAAGTAATTGCAGTATCAAATATTAATATTAAAGTGTTTGTAAAAGATAACAAAAATATTAAGTTAAATGATATATTATATATAGATAACAATGGTAAAAAACATTTAATGGAAGTAGTAGAAATTGATAGTAAAATTTTAACTTGTATTCCTTTTTCTTCGGTTATTGGTATTAGTAAAGGGCTGCCGGTTTATTTTTATAGTAATGGCTTAGAGATGGAATACTCGGATAATGTTTTAAACCATACTTTTAGTTCTTATGGCGATATTTTAAATGGGGATAATTATACTT
>CAKORQ010000156.1 GCA_934101445.1 uncultured Bacilli bacterium
GTATAAAGATAATTATTACCAATAATCTCTTGGATTTTAGGAAATTTCTCTAATAACTTACTTAATTTATTAGAAAGTAAAGAACTATTATTATCATTTATATTCTCTTCGGAAATACCAGAACTTATATTAGTAAATACATCTTTTAGATCTATCTTTTTATATTCTTCATAAATCTTTTCTATATCTTCTTCTTTAGTATAGTAAATAGTACTTAAGGCTTTAAAGAAACTATCTTTGATTATTTTATATTGTTTACAAAACTTATCATAACAATAAGTTTCATTATTGTTATCTATATCATCTACTAAGAAGGCTCCATCTGCAATCTGATTAGCAATCAAATAATATAATAAAACATTATCTTCTAAACTTAAATCGTTATTATCTATATTATATTTAATTAAATTACTTATAGCTATTTTAAATATAGATATATAATGTAAATTACTAAATGTATCATTTACTTTAAGAATATTATCTTTATCATAATTATCCTTACTACCTAATAACTTAATTATATAATTATTTCTGCAATCTAAAGCATCAATTGTATATATAATACTTAATATTTCTTTCTTTTCTTCAATAGTATTAGCGCTCAAAAAACTAAATAAAGCCTCTATATCTTCATCATTAATAGCCTTATAATAATCTTCTATTCCATAGTCATTAAAAAGCGAACATAACAACAATTTATTTTCTAATTTGCGATAATATTCATAAGTATAAGCAAAATCATTACTTAAAGATTCGTAGCCGCCTTCTATCCCTAAATTATATAAAATACTTTCTGCACTTGCTTCCATTAGAAAACTAGGATTATATCCGTTAAAGAAATCAAGCCTTAAAACGCCACCGTTATCTAACTTATCGCTACAAGCCCTTTGTCTTACATGGCTAAGTTCATGTTTAACAGTTTCATCAATCCTAGCCAATATTTTATTCAGATCATAACTACTATTTAAAATATTATTTAAACATATTTCAATAACATTATTACTATAAGAATAACTAGCATATGCAATATTTTCTTCATCATGGCTTGCGATATCCGGAACAAAAGCAACACTTAATTCTGTAAAACTATGGATATCTTCATTAGTTCCAGTACTTAAAACAAACCCTAAATAACTATATAAAGCATTATAAATATCATCTTTTATTAAAGTAATATCTTCTTTACTAAAAGAATACCCATATTCATTAGTAATCTCTATATTATTAAAGTAATTCTCATCAAAAAACGAAGTATAATCTAATTCTTTTAGTCCATTTGCCAAGTTAAAAGAATTAACTTTTATTTTAGCAATCAACTCATCAATAGTAATATTAAAATCTTTTTCACACTCGACATTATCTCTATTAATAAGTTCATCTACTTCTTTATCATTTAATTTAACAACATCGGTAATTCCCAAATCCGTTAAATTTTTTATATTTTCTTGTAATAAAATTTCTAAGTCTTCTGTTCTATTATTTGAATCAGCCTTACTAACCATATCAATTTTATTATCTTGTTTACATCCGCAGGCATTTATGGTAACTGTTAAACATAATAGAAAAGATGCTATTCTTCTATTAATATTTTTCACTTTTTCCCCCTGTAATTGCCTACTATTATACACAATCTTTAAAAAAAGTAAAGTTTATTATTTTAAAACAAATCTAAATTCACTATCATTCTTTATTAAGCCATCTTTAACTATCAATAAATTATTATAATTAAAATCACTTAAAAAAGTACCACCATTTACTATATTTCTAATTTTAGGAAACTTATTTACTAAATTAGCTATTTCGCTAGCATCTTCACCACTTACTTTAGATTCTTTAACATAACTACTTATATTGCTTAACCAAATTTCTTTATCTTTATTATCATAATAATCTTTTATATCTTCATAACTAAGATTATATATAGAACTTAAATAATTAAAATATATCTCTTCAATCAACTTATAATTATGTAAAAATTCTTTATAAAATGTATAACTAACTTCATGAGTAGTATAATTATAATTACCAAAACTAGCACTATCTAATATATTTACTAAGATAAAATGATATAATATTAAATTATCATCTAAACTTAATACTTCTTTTTGCCTATTATAAAGCATTAACTGGAGAACACTATTTTTTAATATATAACTTTCAATAATTCCATCAGTACTATCCGTTAAAAATTCATTTATATTAATAGCATTTAATTTACTAAAATCATTACTATTAATTAATCTACTCCAATAACTATTTCTTGCTAGTCTTCCATCAATTAACCATAGCACACTTAATAAATCTTCTATTTCTTTATCACTATAAGCATTAAAATAGTTACAAAATTTTAAAATATCGCCTTTAAATAAGGTCTCATAATATTCATCAATAGACTTATCATTATCTAAAAAACTTAATAAAAGCAACTTACTTTCATACTTTCTTTCTTCTAAATTATTATAACTATAATTAAAGTTCTTATTAATTGGTTGATAATTATTTTTTAAAATATTATAGTTATAGGAAGTTGCAACAGCCTCATTTAAAAAAGATACTCCTACTTCTCCTTTTAATTTATAATGACATTTATTATCTTCGCAAGGTACTACAAACATATGATTAAACTCATGATTAATTGTATCAAATAAATTCATATATAAATCATCTAAGTTATTAGCATTCTTTAATATATTATTTAAAGATATAACTATCAAATTATCTTTTTCAAAATATTCTCCCAGTTGCTCTTGGTCTTCAAAATCACCCATTAATATTTTTAAAGATAATAACTTATGAACATCATCATTTCTTCTCTTATCTAAAAGTACTCTATTAATAATATCTAATATAGTATTTTCTATATATTTTCTTATTTCATCATCGGCTATATCACTAATTAATGAATAATTTTCTTCATCTTGAATATATGTTTTACTATTTAAATTTATAATGTTATATAAATCTTTTTAATTACCCGTAA
>CAKORQ010000157.1 GCA_934101445.1 uncultured Bacilli bacterium
ATTTATCCTCAGTACAAGGTTATAGATAAATTAAAAAAAGTAGAAAGTGATGCGGCTTACGAGTATTTAAATTTAGATGGCGTATTATCCGATTTATCCGGACGCCCCCTTTTATGTTTTAAACCAGACGACCTAAAAGCCGTTAGTAAAAATATCGTGGCTTGTTCAAAAGACGGAAAAGTTTATTTAATCGATATAAATGACGGTCGAATTATTTATCAAACCACTAATGGCTTTATGGCAGATTCTTTTACTAATGGGTATTTCCTTTTAGAAGCAACAACCACTTTTTTTGCAACGGAAAGTCTTCGTAGCGAACTAGGCCATATATATCTATTGATTAACCCGAAAGGTCAAGTTATTGATAAACAAAAAATTAAAAATCTCGGGCATAAATGCCATGTTGAAATGGTCAACAATAATGTTAGTGTAGTTCTTAACCAGGAAGATTTTATCTATAAAGGACCAAGGTTATCAGAAGATAAAGACCCCATAATAACCGAAAAAATAGGAAAATTTTATGATTATGTTGAAGATATATTAGGTAAATTTAATGTGTCTAAGGAAATTAGAAAAGAAATTATTAAGAAAGTAGATGCCCAAGAATATGAATATATTGTTTATAATAATTCTTTTCTTAGATTTTATGGATATAAATTTCTATACGATGATGACAAAATAGAATTTGTAAGATATTATTTAGAAAGTCAAATAATCATTTGCAAAAATGGTCAAATCTTAAAAAAATCTAGTAATGTTAAAATTACACCTAAATATGATAAGCATAAACCTGTGATCAACTTTAATAAAGATGCCATCAATATTTATGAAAATAACGGTTATTCTTTTTATGATAAAAATGGAGTTTTAATTTCTAGATATTTAAAAAGTGATAATATGTTAAAAGTTGATAGAATTTTTGCTAAGTTATTTCAAAAAGAAGTATTTACCGCTTTAAAACAAGAAAAAAACTATCTACAATTTATGTGTCATGGCAAAACATTTTATACTAATTCTAATTATTCTTGCAATCGCCTTCTTATAAAAAGCGAGACTGGAAAATACGGCTTTTTAGATGAACTTGGTAACGAAGTAATTAAGCCTATATATGTATTGGCCTCTGACTTTATAGATGGTGTGGCTAAGGTAAAAAACTTAGAAAAGAGTAACAATGTCTTTTATATAGATATATTTGGAAATGAAACTAAGCAATTAGATAAAACCAATCTTTCCTATTATCTTGGTAATCAATTAAACGTTTATCAAAAATCAGATTTTAAGCCCTGTGATTATCTTTTCTATACTTCTAAAAAATTAGGAGTATTTACCATTTATACTTACTTTGATTATCGCACTAAATTATATAAAAAAACTTATTATAAGCCTATTAGGCAGTATCAAAATCATATGCTTTATTTAAATGATTGGAATTATGCCCAAGAATTAGGTTATTATCTTTTTGATAAGGACACTAATAAATCGTATTATTTAGGTGCTAAAGATTCTATAATTTCTTGTTGCGATGACTACTTTGTAATTAATAATAAAACTTTTTTTGTTAAAGATAAATTGATTGTATTAGAAAATTATAGTCTTTTGCATCGCTGTTTAGATGAATCTGTCACTTTATTATCCTTGGAAGAATATATTGCTTCTCTATCTAAAGAGGAAGAACCTGTATTTTCTAAATCTAAGATGAGGCCTGAAGAAACAAAAGTAAATTTAGAAAATAAGCGAAAAAAATTAGCCCAACTTTTACAGGAAAGGTCCGAATATGAACAAGCCTTAAGACAATTAGATGCGCAAATTCATAATATCAAGATGCTTCATGCCTTACCAGTTCCCCCAGATTTTTGCCTGGAAATAAATGATATGAAAATAATATCTCCCGAATATCTTAAAGATTTAATCTATTTTGATTTACTTAATTATGATTTTACTTCGTTTTATGTAAGTGGCATAGATTTTAGTGGCACGAATGCTTGTCTTGATCCGCAAAAAGTCTACAATAAAGATATGCGTAATGGTAACTATTCTGATGTAACAATTCTTAATTATGATATGACCGGGGTAAATATTGAAAATTCGATATTCACTAATGATTTTATCAATTGTTATCAAGAAAATATGTTAAAATTAAAGAGAAATAACCAATAAATAGATAAAGGATGGATTTTATGACTGTAAAAATAGTAAGATTAGATGATTATGGCCGAGGCATTTGTTATGTAAATGATAAAATAACTTTTGTTCCTAATACTTGTCTTGATGAGAAAATTGAAATTGAAATAGTTAAGGAAACAAAAAAATATAATATTGGCAAGATAAAAAGTATAATTTCTTCTCATCGTCAAAATTCTTTTTGTCCTTACAGTAATGATTGTGGCGGCTGTAGCCTAAGTCTTATGACTTATGAAGACACTCTTCGTTTTAAAAAGCAAAAGTTAGAACACCTCTTTAAAAAGTTTTGTAATTTAGAACTTAATATTCCCGTAATTGCCTCACCCAAACATTTAGAATACCGTAATAAAATAACTCTTCATGTAAAAGAAGGAGTAGTTGGGCTTTATAAAGAAGAAACTAAGGAAATAATAAGTATTGATGAGTGTAAACTAGTATCTTTTAAAGTAAATGAATTTATTAAACTAATCCCAGAATTTAAAATAAAAAATGGGACCGTTATTATTAGAAATAATTATAATATGGAACTCCTTGTTAATTTCTTAACTCAAGATAAGTTAGAAATACCTAATTTAACTAATTTTAAAATTGTGGGTATTTTACAAAATGGCAAAATTATCCGCGGCGAAGATTTCTTTATTGAACGTCTTAATAATATGTATTTTAAAGTATCCTATGATGCCTTCTTTCAGATTAATTTGGGGATAACCGAAAAGTTATTTAATCTTTTAGTAGAACTAGCTCCCAAAAATAAAAATGTTTTAGACTTATTTTGTGGAACTGGAACTTTAGGAC
>CAKORQ010000158.1 GCA_934101445.1 uncultured Bacilli bacterium
AGTATTAATAGTGATTATAAATCAATAATAAGGGATTATATTAAATATAGTCCTGATTATGAAGATGTAATTTCAAATAGCGTTAATAATCTTGATAATTCCGAAAAATCAGATGATAACGATGGTGAAATGATAGGAATTTATCCGGTTTGTGACTTTAATAAATCAAGTACTGGAACAGGTCCTATTTCTTATTCCAGTGATATATGCTCAACTGTTCATATAAATAACGGTACAAACGCTGGTGATTACACAATAGATGAATTTATTGAAGGGGTTGTCTATAACGAGGCTAGAGCCTGGACAGATTCTTTAGATACATTAAAGGCTCATGCGGTTGCAGCACGAACTTATCTAGTTAATAGAGGAAAAGTGGAAAACGGAACTTGTTATATGACAGTTGGTGGTAATACGATGGGCTTTACTAAATCAACTAATACCGCTATTCATCAAGCAGTAACCGAAACATCAGGCGAATATATAATGGTTAATGGTCAGATATCTAAACAAGCCGAATGGGACGCATTATGTATCACTAATCCTGATACAACAGGTTCAACCTACACAATATGTCAAAAAAATCAACAAATTCCTAAAGAGTGGTTCTCTAAAGTTAAACTATTTGGAACTATTAGTTGGTATAACAAACATAGTCATGGCCGAGGAATGAGTCAGTACGGGGCGTATTATTTAGCGACTGTACAAGGAAAAAGTTATAAAGACATAATTAATTATTATTATGGTGCTGATATTGGAACAGTTATAACGCAATCTAAAGAGGGATTTGTAATGCCAATTAATACTTTTAACAAAATTACGGGTGAAACAACCGGCTATTGTGGTAGTGGAAAGCCCCATACAGGAATTGACTTTGCCGCACCTACTGGTACTCCAATATACGCAGCCCATGATGGTGTAATCGTAAAAACGTATGATAACGGTACAAATTGCTATGGCTCATGTAACTCTACTCAGGCTGTAGGTATTGGCTTTAGAATTGATAATCAAGACGGAACAATAAGTATGTATATGCACATGAGTAAGAGAGAAAACTTAAGTAGAGGCACAAGTGTAAAAGCCGGACAATTACTAGGCTATGTAGGCAATACAGGTAGTTCAACAGGTCCACATTTACACTATGGTATGTCAAATTCTACTAATGGAGCAGTATTAAATCCTAGAAGTTATTTACCATTAGATGAGAAAGGGTTTGGAAAATGCTACAATTACAGATAAAAAGGGGAGTTTTATTAATTGGTCTTATTATGCTAACTGGCTGTGAGGCCACATACACTTTAACAATAAATAAAGATACCATTAATGAAAAAATAGAAATATTAGATAATGTTAGTGATACTAGAACTGTAACCGATGTTATGGAAAATTATAAGAAAAAATATCCAGTATATAATTCTGATGAAATTGTCGATGATGAGGAATTGTATCAGATTAATCCTGATTTAACTTATTATAATCAAACTTATAGTATAGATTCTAATGGCTATCATTTAAATTACGAATATACTTATCCAATAGATAAATATATAACGGCTAATTCCGTTAACTATTCTTATGATTATAAAGACATAGTCTATCAAAATAATAAGATGAAATTAAGTACTGGTTGTCCCAATAATTATTTAAGATATAGAGATATATTTACTAATTTAACTGTAAATATCATTACTGATTACGTAGTAACAAATAATAATGCCGATTCCGTAATAGGAAATCGTTATATATGGTATTTCACCAAAGAAAATAACTATGAAAAAAGAATTAATTTTGAGGTGGATTTATCTAAAACTCAAAGTGAAGTAGATAAAGAAAAAGAAGTCAAAGACAAAAAAAATAGTCTTTTAATACCAATATTAATAGTATCACTTCTAGTATATAGTATAATAATTTTTGTTATAATAACTAAAAGGAAGAAAAACGAGGATTAATATGAAAAACAAATTAAAACTAATTATTCTCTTAATACCATTAATAATTTTAAGTACTGGCTGTACAGCAACATATAAAATGGAAATAACAGCTGAACAAATAAAGGAATCTTTAAATATAGAAGAAACTTTTGATCAAACTGTAAAAAATGCATATTTTAATGAAAAGAATACTTTAGAAGGTTATGGATACAATACTACCTATTATAATAATTATATAACTAAGATGGAAGAGAAATACAAAGGATACTATATAAATAGAGATAACTTTAATAGAGATAATTATGAAATTATTAATAGACTATATGACAGTGGCTATAGATATTATTTAGAAAATGACGAAGAATATGCTAAAAAGAATAATTCCTTAATAAATAATCTTATTAAAGATAGTTTAATTATTAATGATAATAATATTATAATTCATATAGATAATATTCCTAATAAATTTATTGAAAATTTAGATGTTTTGAGTATAATAATAAAGACTGATTTGTCAGTTACTTCTAATAATGCTGATAGTACTAGTGATAATACTTATACATGGAATTATGACAAAACAAACAATTTAAATAAGAGTATATCTTTATATATTGAAAGACCAAAAAAAGAAGAGGATACTAAGAATAATAGCAATAAAAATAATAGTAATCCGAAAAAAGATTCTACTGTTTTTTCCTTAATAATAGTTATTGGCATTTATTTAGCAATTATTATTACTGTTATTAACATATTTAATAAAAAGAAAAAATTATTCTAGTAGTATTCTAACTATTATAGTATAATAAACATAGAAATTGGGTGTTGTAAGTGAAATTTAGAATATCAAAAAAAGACTTAATTATATTAGCGTGCTTTTTAGTATTTTTACTTTATTTATGCGCTATTGGGGTAATGAACTTTGTTACCTTTGGATCATCAGGAACACTTTGGGGATTAAATCCATTTCCTGCTTTTTCAGGCGCTTATTTAGGCTTAACATTACTACTTTATATTGTATGTGTTATTGTTATTTTTGCT
>CAKORQ010000159.1 GCA_934101445.1 uncultured Bacilli bacterium
GTGTAAATCCGTATCAACCCCGCAATTACATAATTTACTATTACCTATTAAGATTCTTTTTTTATCTAAAGTAAAACTAAGACCATTACCTTCTATTTCTTTAAAATTCTTAATATCACAATTATCAATTTTACCTTTTTTTAATTTTAAAATAGACTTAGCAATAGGATGATTAGATAAAGACTCTCCCTTAGTTAAAATATCAATTATTTCTTCTTTACTATATTCATCATCTAAAACTTCAATCTTTAAAACTTCAAAATCACCATTAGTTAAAGTCCCTGTTTTATCAAATATTATATTAGTAATATTACTTAAATTATCTAAATAATTACTTCCCTTTACTAAGATACCTTTTTTACTAGCCACCCCAATTCCCGTAAAATATGATAAAGGAACCGATATAGCAATTGCACAAGGACAAGATATAACTAAGAAAGTTAAGGCTCTATATAAACTAGTTTTAAAGGGTACTTTAAAGATTAAGGGTAAAAGAATAGTTATTATTATAGCCAAACCAATAATAATAGGAGTATAGATTTTACTAAATTTAGCAACACTAGTTTCCGTCTTGGTCTTTTTATCCGTAGCATCTTCTAATAAATCTAAAATCTTGGCCACTGTGGAATTTGAATATAAATTAGTAGCCTTTATTTCTAAGATATCCCCCGTATTAATACTTCCTGATAAGACTTTATCTGATACTTTAACACTTACTAGCTCGCTTTCGCCAGTTAAGGCGGAAGTATCAAGGCTACTACTTCCTTTTATAATTACCCCATCTACCGGAATTTTCTCCCCCTTTTTAACTACTAAAACATCATTAATTTTAACCTCTTCAACCGGAATTTTAATAGTCTTATTACCATTTACTAAATAAGCAAAAGGTTCTTTAATATCTAATAAATCTTTAATTGATTTCCGAGAATTATTAATAGCCTTTTCTTCTAATATTTTACCTATAGTATATAATGTTATAACCATCATTCCTTCTAAGACTTCTCCTATTAAAAGAGCCCCAATACAAGATATAGTAATTAAAGCATTTTCATTAATACCACTACCCTTTTTTAATAGTTTAATGGCATTAATACTAATTTTATATAAAAGGAGACTATAAGAAATAAGATATAATATAATCTTTATTATCTTAGGTAATGGTAAAAAATATCCCAGTAACCCTATTACTAAGGCTATAATTAAGATACTTAAATGATACTCTTTTATATTTCCATCATCATTTATTTCTTCGTTTAAAGTTATGTAAGCATCAGGTTCAACAGTCTTAATTAACGTATTTAATTCTTCTAAAGTATAATCTTTATCTGATTCATAAGAAATCTTACAAGTACTAAAATTAACTACGGCATTATTAAAGTTAGTATTATTATTTAACATTTCTTCTATTTCTCTCGCACAGTTAGCACAATCTAAATTATTTATATTATATTTATATTTTTTCATTAGTCTTCCCCCTTTAATTTATGTTCGATATGTAAAATACCTATTTCATATAGCTTAGTTATATGTTCATCATCTAACCTATAGTATATTTCTCTACCATCTCTTCTAAAATTAACTATTCCCGCACTTCTTAAAATAGCTAATTGATGGGAAATAGATGATTTAGTCATATTAAGGACATTGGCTATATCACAAACACACATTTCATTTTTATCTAAAACCCATAATATTTGGGTTCTAGTTAGGTCTCCTAAGAGTTTAAATACCTCAGAAAGTCTTTCTAACTCTTCTTTTTCCGGTTTATTTTGTAAAGCCTTATTAACAGCCTCTTTATGTATTATATTACAATCACAGACATTTATATTTTCCATTATCTTACCCCATCAACAGTTGAATACTTTTTCAACTAATTACTTCTTTATTATAGTTGAATATTTATTCAACTGTCAAGAAATATTATAAAAAGCCATACATTATATGACTTTCTATCTTAGTAATGGGGCCATTTGATAAGAGAACATTTTTTATTTGACCACATTAATTTATTCTACAACATACGGATTATTTATCGTGCCATCACCAGATATTAAAGAATTGGTTTTTAAATTAATGACTGGTTTTACGCCGATATTACTAGTAACATGTTGTGCCCTTCTAGCCATTCCAGTGTTATAAACCCCAATATTAGCAGTATAAATAACACCATTATCTGCGGCCAATGCCCAATAATCTACTCCAGAATATAAATAATATTTAGAATTTTCTTTGGAGAAACCACCAGCAAATATGGTTTCATCAGGAGTAATTGCTCCAATAGGATAAGTCAAAGCACCATTACCCTTGCTTGTATCACTTACAGTAAAAGCATCATTTTGTTGCCAGCAATTGAAGCCTACATATAAATTTTCATTATTTGGATTATAACCTGTACCATAATACCAACGATAAGTAGTTTGAGAATTTCCATAACCTAAGTTAGGGTACTCTTTATTACTACTAATACTTCTATCATCGCAAAAAATATTATCGGCTAAATATTGTTCATTTTCTGTATTTTTAATATTTTTTTCATACCAATTATCTATGTATTTTTTCAAAGTCGAATCATTTATATTGGCGTGCGTTTCTTGATATGTTGAGGAACCAGGAGTTCCATACATATAACCAACATAAGCATTATCACCATACTCTTTATTAAATGGACTTTTTCCAACTATTCTATCTTCATTTGTTTCATTATTTTCATGAGTCGTCGTTCCATCATATATCATTCTTACGGAACCATCCCCATTAATTCGGATAATACGCCAATAAAAGTTAGCAAATTTTACATAGTTGTTTTTTACAGCACCTCTATAATAATATGAAATTCCATAAACATCAGGAGCAATGCACAATAAAGAATTTTCTGCTTCTATATCATCTATATACGAAGTTCCGTCTTCATTAATAGTCGGGCACTTGCCTGAAGTATCTACTAAATTAATAGTATC
>CAKORQ010000160.1 GCA_934101445.1 uncultured Bacilli bacterium
ATCTAACCCTAAATATTTAATATAAGCCTCTTTTTTAACCCAAATAGTCGTAAAATCCAATTCTTTATCTAAACTATTTTTAATTATTTCTTGTTCATTTTTACTAAAGAAATGTTTAACAACACTACTCTTAAAAATTAATCTTTCAATATCAATTCCTACAGGCTTAGAACTTGTTACCGCTACGGTTATATTATCTTTATTACTTATATTAAAATAAATACTATTTCCTTTAAAATAAGGTTTACCAGTTTTAGTTTTTAAAACCACATAATTACTTAAATTATAATCATAAGCAATCCTTTTTATAAGATCATTACTACTTATATTCTCTTCAATATATAATTTATTCATTGTTATCTATTGCTAATCTATAAATTAACATTTATTTAAATATTCTTCTATATCCTTAACCGTTTGGAAAGTCTTAATATCTTTATCAGGAATAGTTAAATGATACCTTTCTTCACATTCACTAATTAAAGTAACAATATCTAATGATTCTAATTCTAAATCAGTCGTTAAATTAGCCTTCTCACTAATTTTTTCTTCTGGTATTTCACAAACCTCACTAATTAATTTAATTACTTCCTCTACAGTTATTTTCTTCTTTTCCATCTTTATTCCTCCATTATTTTATTTCTTAAAATCTTATGATTATTATTTTTCTTAAATTCTGTCGTTCTTAAAATACATTTACTTATTTGGTGATTTTTAGGAACAGTTTTATTATACTTATAAATCAAATTATTAAAATAAGTAATATTACCCAAGTAATCATCACTAGGATAAATATATGCTACTAACTGATTATTTAAAGAACTAACGACAACTTCTAAAACACCTTTATCTTTAAGCAACTTTTCTTCTATCATCTCTGGTAAAATATTTTCGCCATTCGATAAGATTATTAGATTTTTCTTGCGACCAGTTATAAACAAGAAACCATCTTTATCAACATAGCCAAAATCTCCGGTCTTAAACCAACCATCACTTAATACTTCTTTCGTAGCCTTGGCATCATTATAATAACCGAGCATAACATTTTTTCCCTTAACCCAGATCTCGTTATCAACTATTTTCACTTCAATATTGCGACCAATTAACCCAACTGATCCATCTTTACCGTACAAGTTACGATTAACTGCTACCACAGGACTACACTCCGTAATACCATAACCATTTAATATTTCAATACCAATACTTCTAAACCATTTTACATACTTACTATCTAAATAAGCCCCACCACAAATAAAGTATTCTAAATTACCCCCAAATTGAGCAAGAACCGACTTAAATAATTTCTTTCGTAAATCAATTCCTACTTTTAAGAGACTATTTGATAATTTAATTGCTAATTTCAACTTTTTATCTTGTTTCGTTTTTCGAGCCGTGGCCCAAATGGTTTTATAAAAAGTTTCAATAAATACCGGCACCACAAACATCGTATTAGGCTTAGCCATCTTCATTTCCTTCTGTAAATTCTTCAAACTACTATTAATGAAAATTGGAACATGATAATAAAATGGTTTTAAAATTCCCGTAATAAGGCCAAAAGAATGATGAAAAGGCAAAACGGCATAAACTCCTCCATTTGGTTTAAAAAGACTAGCCAAAGACCAAATATCAAAGCAAATATTTTCTTCACTTAAACACACAGCCTTATTAAAACCAGTTGTCCCCGAAGTAAAGAAAATAACACTTGTATCCTGAGGATTAGTAAATCTAATAAAATCTTTTTCTAATTTATAATTATCTATCTCTTCAATAGGATACATTTTACTAACAATACCACTTAAATTATCACAATATTCTTTAGAATAAAAACAAGTATTAGTACTCGTATTCTTAAGCATCTTTTTAATATCTAAAGCATCTAAATCTTTATCAATAATAACAGCACAATTACCACTAATAACAATTCCCATAAATAATACCAAAAAGTTATAAGAATTTTCCCCAATTAAAGCAATATGTTTATTATTATAAAGATTAGCAATATAATTACTAACAAGTCTTACATCTTCGTAAAAATCTTGATAAGTTTTCGTAATTTGAACTTTACTCTTATCTAAAAAACTAAAGGCTGTATCATCTGGTTTTTTAATACTTAAATTCATTAACTCTTTAAAACTATTAATCTTGGGATTATTATAGTAAGCATAGTTTTTCTTCATAAGTAATCACTTCCCATACAAACTATTCTTATTATACAATTTAAAAATGAACTGAATATGAAATTATTTAATTGGTAATTTCACAATAACTTCAGTTCCTTTATTTACTCTACTTTTTATCTCAATTATACCTTTATGAAGTTCAATAATTCTTTTAACTAAAGAAAGGCCAAGACCATTGCCTTCTTCCGAATGGGATTTATCAGCCTTATAAAACTTTTCCCAAACAAAAGGTAAATCATCTTCTAAAATCCCAATTCCTTCATCTTTAATTCTTACTTCATAATAATTATTAACAATTTTGCTAGTAATTTTTATAGTCTTACCTTCTTCACTAAATTTAATTGCATTATCTAAAATATTAATCCAAACTTGTTCAATACTATCTTCATTTAAAAATAGTTTATAATCTAAAATATCTAAATCTAACTCTAAATTCTTTTCTTCTATTTTTTTCATTTCTAAAAGAATAGCCTGTCTTATTTGTTCCCCCACATCATACTTTGTTTTATCGGTTAATATTTCTTGTTTTTCAACTTTAGATAAATATAAAATACTATTAGAAAGATTAGAAAGTCTAGTTGCTTCTTTAATAATTATATCTAAATACTTATCTTGTTCTTCTTTAGATAAATCATTGTTTTTTAATTCTTCCGCATAATTTTTTATGGAACTTATTGGCGTTTTAAATTCATGGGAAAAATTGTTAATAAAATCGTTTCTTATTATTTTTACTCCCTCTAATTCCTTAGCCATTTGATTAAAATCATGGG
>CAKORQ010000161.1 GCA_934101445.1 uncultured Bacilli bacterium
TAGCTATATAATCTTTAAAGCGTTTTGGAAGAGGTCTAAATTTGGCATGAATTAACCCAATTGCTAAATAACAATCACTTACTGAATCAACAATGATTCTTAGAGCCAAAATATCATAAATTTCATTCCATTTTTTTCCCTTAGCCATCTTTTCATAAATACTATGAACACTTTTAACTCGGGCTTTAATATGAAAATGAATATTATTTTCATTCATTATATCAATAAGTTCATTTTTCATAAGCTCTAATTCTTCGTTTAATTTAGTACTTTCATTATTTAATTTTTCTTCAATATCTCGGTAAACATCAGGCTTAGTATAATATAGTGATAAATCTTCCAGTTCGGCTTTTATCGTATTAATTCCCAGACGGTGAGCAATCGGAATTAAAACCGAAATTGTCTCGTTAGCCTTTGCTTTTTGAGCCTCGGGATCAAGAGCCCAAATAGTTCGCATATTATGGAGTCTATCGGCTAGTTTTACAAATAATACTCGTACATCTGAGGATAACCCGACTAAAACTTTTCGCAAATTTATGGCACTAGCCTCTTTATCATCGGACAAAGTAAGTTTATTTATTTTGGAAATACTATTTACAATCCCGGCTATATCTTTACCAAAGGCCGCCTTAACTTCTTCTATCGTAGCGCCCCCATGATTTACTACTTCATGTAAAAGAGCCGAAGAAATAGTTATATAATCAGCATTTAAATTAGTTAAAATATAGGCAACATTTACAGGATGACTTATATAATCATCACCGCTTTTTCTTTTCTTGCCTAAATGATGTTCATAAGCAAATTTATAGGCTTTATCAATTGTTTCCAATTCTTCAGCACTTGTTATATAAGTTTTTAATTTTTCTTCTAATTCAGTATAAGATACTTCCTTATATTCTCGTTTTAATTCTTCCATTGTAATCACTCCTGTAATTTCTTTAAACCCCATTTAATTCTTTTTCTTTTTATTTACTACATAATCACAAAATACTTTATTATCAGTATTTAATATATCATCAACTATATTATATAAGGTCAAATTAGACTTAAGAGGCCAAACATTATTTCTTAAATATTCAAATATATCATCTTGATTAACATACTTAATATTTTTCCGTTGCATTTCTTTAACCTTAGAATCCAAGGCTGGTCTAATATGAGCCTTCAAATCTAAAACACTTGTAAATTCATAATCCATAAATCTTCACCTGATGTCCTTCTTAATTATTATAAACTAAAACCTAGTAATTTTGAAGGGAAAATCATCATAAATTTATATAGGTGATAAGATTGCAAAAAAACAAGTTTCTTACTAGTACTCTTATTTTATGTGGTGGTGGTCTCATTGTTAAAATTCTAAGTTTTATTATTAAAATACTTTATACTCGTATTCTTGGTACTGAAGGTATTAGTCTTTATAGTCTTATCATGCCTTTCTTTTCTTTAATGGTAACTATTGCGGGTTTCGGAATGCCCCAGGCTATTTCCAAACTTATTGCCGAAGGTAAAATGCGGAGTCGCAAAATCATTGAACAAGGCATCATCTTTCTTATTATTCTAAATTTTATTTGCGTTATTTTAATAATTTTAAGTAGCGATTTTATTAGTAATAATCTTTTACATGAGCCTCGAACTAAACTTTTAATTATAGCAGCCTCTCTTGCCATGCCTAATATGGCCTTAGCCTGTACTTTAAAGGGTTATTTTTACGGTAAACAACGAATGCTTCCCAATAATATTTCTAACTGTATTGAACAGACTATCCGCCTTTTATTTATTATTTTTATTCTACCTAATTTCGTTAAAAAAAACTTAGTTTTAGGAATTATGTCTTTTTTACTTTTAAATATTTTAACCGAAGCCGCTAGTATTATAACTTTCTTAATTTTACTTCCTAAAAACACTAAGTTAAATCTAACTAATATTTCTTATAACTCTTCCATTTTTAAAAATTTATTAGATACTTCTATCCCCTTAGTATCTAGTCGTATTATTGGGAATATTGGTTACTTTTTTGAACCTATTATTCTTTCTAATACCCTTTTATACATTGGTTATTCTTCTTCTTTTTTTGTTTTAGAATATGGTATTTATAATAGTTATAGCCTAGCCCTTCTTTTAATGCCCTCCTTTCTTATTCAAGCCATCTGTACTAGTATTATTCCGGAAGTATCTAAGTTTTATAGTCAAAAGAAATATAATTTAGTTAATCTTCGGACTAAACAGGCTATCTTTATTTCTAGTTTTATTGGTCTTCTTACGGTAATAATAGTTACTATCTTTAGAAATTTTTTACTTAGTCTTATTTACAATACTAATTTGGGCGCTAATTATATTTTAGCCCTAAGTCCTTTCTTTACTTTTTATTATTTGGAGGCTCCTATTTCTAGTATTTTACAAGGCTTAGGATATGGTGCTTATACTCTAAAAACTACAACCATTGGTGTCTTCTTAAAATTAGCCTCTTTATTTATCTTTAGTTTACTGCATATTGGTTTATATGGACTTGTTATTAGTGAGGCTCTAGATATCTTCTATGTAGTCTTTAAAAATGGTTCTAAGTTAAAAAATATTTTAAAAGAAAAGACCAGTTATTAACACCAGTCTTGGCTAGTAATTTTCATAAAATATATAACTCTATGAAAGCCTAAATTTAGTACTTATTTTTAATTTATATATTAACTATACCATATATTTTAACCATTTTAAAGCCTATTTTCATACATTTTGTAGTCAAAATTGTAGTCAAAAAAATTCTAAATATTTTAAGGTTTTATAGGGCTTTGTTAAGTCTTTTCTAGTCAACTAATTACTTCTTATTATCGTCAAAATTCATGGTCAAACTTTAGAAATTCCTAGGTAAACACTGGCTTCCAAGCCAATTTTTCATATAGTTATATACTCTATGAA
>CAKORQ010000162.1 GCA_934101445.1 uncultured Bacilli bacterium
CTTTCTTAATTATTACTTTAATTATATCGGCTATTGTCTTACTTATAGTTAATATGATTAATATTAGAGAAAGAAAGTATGAGATAGGCGTTTTTAGAACAGTAGGTTTAAGTAAATTTAAATTAACTATGCAATTTCTTGCGGAACTTTTAATGGTATCCTTGGTATCCCTCAGTATTGGAGCGGTAATTGGAGGTGTTTCAGCGAAAAGTGTTGGTAATTACTTATTGCAAAGTGAAATTACCGAAACAGAAAACTCTAAAAAAGAACAAAATAATAACTTTGGACGCGGGGATATTGATAGAAAGTTTAATACTGGTGTTCAAGTAAAACAAATAGATGAAATGAATACGGTGGTAAATTACATAGTAATATTAGAATTACTGGGGATAGGATTAGTATTAACTTTTATCAGTGGGTTATCTTCTATGATAAGTATTCAAAGATTTTCCCCACTTACTATATTGAAAGAGAGGTCTTAAGATGAAGATATTAGAACTTATTGATGTTTCTTATCGTTATAATGATGCTTCTAAAGATGATTATGTTTTTAAGAATCTAAGTTATACTTTTGAGGCTGGTAAAGTTTATGCAATAAAAGGTAAGAGTGGTTCGGGGAAGACAACTTTATTATCTTTAATAAGTGGCTTAGAAAAATGTAGTGAAGGTAAGATTATCTTTGATGGTAAAGATTTAAAAGAAATGAATTTAGATGAATACCGAAGCACTTATATTGGGATAGTTTTTCAAAGTTATAATTTATTACCTTATTTAACGGCTTTAGAAAATATAACACTAGCTATGGATATTAGTAAAGAAAAAATAACTAATAAAAAAGATAAGGCTCTACAATTAATGCAGAAAGTAGGACTTGATGAATCTTATGCTAATCGTAAAATTTTAAAATTAAGTGGTGGTGAGCAACAAAGGATTGCTATTGCTAGAAGTCTTAGTTATGATGCAAAGATGATTGTGGCTGATGAACCGACCGGTAATTTAGATAAAGATACCGAAAATGATATTATAAGTATTTTAAAAGATTTGGCTAAAAAGGATAATAAATGTATCATTATAGTTACACATTCAGAAAATGTTTGTAAACAGGCTGATGTTATTTATGAATTAAAAAAAACGAAAACAAGTTGATAAATAAAATATCTGAGGCACACAAAGTTGTGTCTTTTTGGTACTGTTAATAATTTGAGTTAAGAGTATTACTGGAGATATTTAGTGACTTTTTATTTACATTACAAATTTTTATGCTATAATAACATCATTATTTTGGGGGGGGAAAAATAAATATGAATTATGAAAAAATAATAAAATTAGCTGCAGAAGATATAGAAGAATTTTTTTTGAAAGAATTTGAATGGGATTGTAAAAATGAATTTAGTAAACGATTAAATGAATATAGATTAGAAGTAGAGAATGATAAATATCATTATATTGGAGCTGTGGTTAACCACGAAAAAAAGCTAATAAAAATCAATGAATATTATAATAAGGATATGGAAATTTTATTGTGTACTATTGTTCATGAATTATTACATATTTTATCAAATAAAGGTAGTGGTAGAAATAATTTTGTTGAAGAAGGCACGGTAGACCTTTTGACCTATAAAATATTATATAAAAAAGTATCCCAAAAAACACTTGCAAAATATTTTGAACAAAGTGGCTATGAAATTGGGGTGTGTGTGATGGATACTGTATATTTATTAGATAAAAACATTATACTTTCTTACATTAGAGATAAAAATGGGTATGATAATTTATTAGCATATGTTGATAAAATACCTGTTTTAGCATCGGCGATGTTGAGTAAGTCTATGCATGCTGATACACTATCTACGGCTGAGAATGAAGCACTTTCAGAAATATTACATCAGTGCAATTTTGAGTTTTCTGATCTGTGTTGCAATATTGTCTTAATAGAGATGGCTCAAAAAATGCAATTGCAAAATATGCCTTTAGTTGTAAAAAATAAAAGTGAAAAATATCAAACGAGAGAGAAAGAAAAATCAAAAATATATAAATGCTTTTTAGATGGTGGATACAGAGCTTTAGAAAGTATTAATTATACTTTTGGTGAATTAATAAATTATAAAAATACAAGTGTTTGGGATTACATATTTGGCCTTTTTGAAAAGCTTGACGCTGCAGAAAATATTAAGTTATTTAATCAAAATATTTATAATCAAATTTTAACTATTATATTATCAAATGTATCAGCTGCATTTAATGGAGAAACAGAGTTTCTTAAGGAAAATTTAATAAAAAAATTGGGTATATTAAATGAAAGTTTAGCAAATTTTTACTGTGATTTTACAAGCCGACAAGAAAAAGTAGCTATAAAACTTGATAGTAATGATCTTAATAAAATATTAAATGAATTTTTGAAAAATGAATTATTGGCTGATTCAATTGTTGAACAAAAAATTAATGGTCTAAATGATGTATTGTTAGAAATTATAGATAAAACTTACTCTAGGTATAAAGTTGTTGATTTTTATGTAATGAATTTATTGTTTGAGAAGTTAAAACAACAGATAACAGATTATGATGAATATTTTAATGCTTGTAATAGCATATTAAAAAAATGTGGAATTGCTAAACAAAATTGTCTTGCTGATCCTAATTCCGTTTGGATTAAAGGCACTAAAATAGATGAAACAAACTATTTGTCTTACTTGGCTTCCTTAGGAACTATTGATTATTGTTCTAATGTTGATTCTAACTATTTCTTACAATGTCTTAATTATTGCGTTTTAAAAAATAAAGAAAAGGATTCAGCTATTATTTTGAAAATAACAGATGATTGGTTTAATGATGATGGGTGGTTAAATTATAAAGTAAAACATATTATTAATAATTTTAAATCATTTGTAGAATGGCAATGTGTAGGAG
>CAKORQ010000163.1 GCA_934101445.1 uncultured Bacilli bacterium
ATTCAAGCATATAATAAGGATGTTGGCACGGATGATAGAATGACTCAAGCAAGTGACTTAACATTAAATGACACCAAAATAAAATTATATACTAAAAAAACTTTTGATACTGCAACTGGTAAATATTTAATAAGCGAGCCTATTTACATTGATCCTACAACCATAAATTATAATGACGAATCGGAGTATTATTTTAAATATGAATATATATCATACAATAAAACAACTGGAAAATTAAGAACCGTATCCGAAAATGAAGATAGTATTATAGGAAAAGTTATAGGCTCTTCAAAAACTACCGGTTCAACAACGTGGAATGATGTTTCTTATGATAGCATATCCTATAAAATTGATATGGTAAGTTTCAACGGGGCAGACTTAGAGTTAGATAAATCGGATAAAGGATTATATCAAGCGATTGACGACTATGGCACAACATATTATTATCGCGGTAATGTTAAAAATAATAATGTATATTTTGCTGGATTTTATTGGCAAATAGTAAGAATTAATGGCGATGAATCAATTAGGATGATTTATGATGGTACAATAAAAAATGCTTCGGGAAAACAGCAATCAATTAACAACGCAACATATCAATTTAATGATATGTATGATAAACCAGTCTACATTGGATATATGTACGGTAATCCAGATGGGACAAAATTTGATGAAGTACATACCAATATAAAATCATCAACTATTAAAATAATAATTGACAGTTGGTATAAAATTAATATTGAGGATAAAGGATTTAATACTTATATATCAAATGTTGTTGGATTTTGCGGAGACAGAACAATTTATAACGATGGCGATGGCATTCAAACTAATAAGAATACGTATTTTGGAGCGTATGGAAGATATGAAAAAAATGCTGCTCAATTTACATGCCAAGAGCCTACCAGAGATTTATATACAACAACTTATTCTAGTACGGGAAATAAGGCTTTAACTTATCCGATTGGTTTGATAACTTATGATGAGTTAGTGTTTGCTGGTATGAATAATAATCGTATTAATAAATTGTCCTGGATATATTCCTCGGAACAATACTGGACACTGTCACCATCTGGCTATTCATCATTATATGGTACTTCAACTATGTGGTCTCAAAATAATAACGGAAGTTTGAATGCTTGGACTGATACGCAAAATGTTATTGGCTTGCGTCCTGTAATTAATTTGAAGTCTGATGTCAAAATTACTGGTGGAACAGGTACTGCAAATGATCCATTTGTGGTAGATACAAATAATTAAGTAACTGGGGCCTATAAAAATATTTCTTTTAACAAATTTATTTTTATATCATTCTCTTATCAAATGGCCCCAGTTACTTTTTAATAAATATAAAGGAGTTTAACTAATGACAAAGAAAAATATAATATTTTTAAGTGTATCTTTAGTATTAATAATATTACTAGGAATAGGAGTATCTTATTCAATGTGGAATATATCAGTTAGTCAGGATACTAATAATACAGCCTATACAGAGTGTTTTGATTTATCTATAACTAATAAAGAAAATAATATTAATTTAGATAATGCTTATCCCATAAGTAATGATAAGGGCAAAAGTTTAACTCCTTATACTTTTACCGTTACTAATACCTGTGATATTACTGCTCAATATAATATTAATCTAGAAGTATTAAATAATAGTACTTTAGCTAGTAAATTTATAGATGTCATGTTTGAAGGTAATATAAATTTACTTAGTAGTTATGATAATACTGATAAAGTAAATACTAGTAGTATAGAAAGTAGGAAACTTACTACAGGTATCTTAAAATCTCTGGAAAGTAAAGAATATTCTTTAAGACTATGGATAGATTATAATACTACTTTAGAAGATTTAAATAATGAAATTAAATCTTTTAAATCGAAAATAGTAGTAGTAGGTAAACCAATAAATTATACTGGTGATACTGTATTTAATTTTGATTATACTGGGGCAGAACAAACCTTTATAGCCTCTGTTTCGGGAACCTATAGATTAGAGACATGGGGAGCACAAGGTGGAAACAGCATTGCAGACGGTTCAAATTATGAAACTGGTGGTAAAGGTGGTTATTCATCTGGATATATTAAACTAAATACTAATGGTACTTTGTATATAAATGTTGGTGGCAAAGGTGAAAATGGCATACTTAATAAAAATGATATTAGCTGTGGTTATAATGGTGGTGGAATTTCACATTGGGATAAACACGATGATGAAGCCAGCGGTGGCGGCGGTGGAGCAACGCACATGGCATCAACTTCTGGAATTTTAAATAATCTAGAAAATAAAAAAGACAGCATCCTAATAGTATCAGGTGGTGGCGGAGGCGGTTCTTGGATATACAGTGCTGGTCATGGTGGTGGTATTACTGGAAGTTCATCATTAAATCCAGAATATAACACGAGCAGTATGGGTGGCAATCAATTAACTGGTTATAAATTTGGATTAGGTTCAGACGGAATCGATGATATAAGAGGCCCTGGCGGAGGCGGCGGCGGTGGATATTTTGGCGGCAATGGTGGAAACAGTGATGGAGTTTCTGGTGCCGGCGGTTCTGGTTATATAGGCAATTCTCTTTTAAAAGATAAAGTTATGTATTGTTACAATTGTGAAGAATCCAATGAAGAAAGCACGAAAACTATATCAACTACTTGTAATGAGGAAACACCAACAAGTTACTGTGCTAAAAAAGGCAATGGATATGCTAGGATAACCATAGTAAGTATAGATGAATAGGAGGACATAAATGAAAAAGAAAATAATAATACCAGTATTAACTATTTTGAGTATATCCCTAATACTGGTAGGAACATCGTATGCTTACTGGAGATTTACCTATATTAGTGATAAAACTAATATAGGTAAAAGTAAATGTTTAAGTATAGAATTAAC
>CAKORQ010000164.1 GCA_934101445.1 uncultured Bacilli bacterium
ATTAAACTAACTGTGGGACTGCCTACTAAAACACTAGATTTATCTTCATATTTAATCTCGGCAACAACCCCGTTAGCGCTTACTTCAAATTTAGAAATCGTAAAACTAGGATCTTTCGTATTTAGCGAATCATCTATTATTTCATCCTTACTATCAGGTGAAGAAGGTCTTACTACGCCGTTGGTAATCCCGTTAATAGGATTTTCACTACTAAAGTTACTCTTAATATCTTCTTTAATTTTATTTTGTGCGGCTTCAAGTTCTTTTTTGGCTTTTTCTAATTCCGTCTCGGCTTTCTTCTTTTCTTCTTCTTGTTGTTTTTTCTTTTCATCTTCAGTAGCAAAATTACTATTATCTTCAATATCTAAATCAATATGATCATTACTATCAATTGTAATTTCTTCTAAATTAACCTTTTTTTCTTTATTTAAATAGATATTCTTACTATTTAAATCAATAATAACATTATTGCCTACTTCAATATAAAAATCAGAGGCTACACTTTGTAATTTGAAATTATTATTTTCCAAGCGAATAATATTACCATCAAAATACTGAAATTCAAGATAAGAATCATTAATAGTACGTACATCATCTTTAACATGAATATTAATTTGGGGTGCGACTAACATATATTTAGTACTACTTATTTTAATTAAAAAGTTTGTAAAAGAAATATTTTCCGAAACACTTTTCGCTAAATATTGATTACCTTCTTTGGTTAAATAATTCTTATTATTTAGACTATAATACTTAATAATATTATCGCATAATGACTCCTTATTCTCTATTTTTATCTATATATAATTATATAATATATTATAAATTATGTCTATTTACTTTTTTAAAACTTCCATAAAAAAAGACCCTTTTAAAAGAGCCTTATGCCGTAAGCGGATTAAAAAATAATAATAAAAAGCAAAAAGCAAATAGCAATAAAATAAATATAGCCGTAATAATTAAAATACTCATTACTGAATGAACTACATCGTCCTTGGTTTCCGGGTTACGACCGATGGCTTCGGCTACCTTTCCTCCTAAAATGCCCACGCCAATACCTAAGCCTAAAAAGGCAAGTCCAATCATTAACCCGATACAATTGGCCGTGGCCGCTAATACTGTTTCCATAACATCTCTCCTATTTTTTCTACTAGAAATTATAACATTTGTAAACCTAAGGTGTCAATAAGTCAAATTTTACGTATATAATGGATTATTCTTAATTATTGACATTTTTAAAAGACTTTCCCCAAAGAAAAGTCTTCCAACATAGTATCTAACTATTAAATCACGTCTAATAGTATCTATATTATCTATTTAGGTATTACCCAAGGAGGCATCTTGTTTCCAATCTAATAATAGATTATCTTAAATTTAAAGATTACTTCTTCTAAGTAAAAGCCGTAGCCGTTACTTTTCAATTCATAGAACTATTTTCTATCGTAGTAGGAATCTGGGCGGGCACCAATACTGTTGTTAACACCCCACCAGTTGTTGAGGTAGCCAGCGCTATTCAAATCCCACTCATTAGCATTGCCGCTTGTCGCATTAAAGATCGAAGGGGACTTCACCGGACATAACAATAGGGTTATAGATGCCCCCTAAAGAGTACTCTCTTCTCTTCCATTATATTACATTTTTTACTAAAAGATAACTTTTATTAACTGATTTTAAAAAATTGCTATTTTTTACCAAAATTCGCAAATTTTTGAAGGAAATTGGCGATGTGTTACCAATATATATAATTAGGAGAGTAAGTAATACTCTTCTAAGAAACGGAGGTGATATCATGCAAAAATTTGTTTTAAAAGTACAAGAGGAGGTTTGCAATGTTAGAAAAAAACAAAATTATCGAAATATGGCACTATAATAATGAACATAACATTTCGGATTTCATGTTTCCTCTAGTATGGGACATCATGTTTAACCAAATGTTTATATCTAATGATACTCTACCTTTAATAGAATATATCGTATCTATTATTGAAAATGTAGATATCAAAGATATTAAAGGCAAAGTTAAATTGTTGCCCAAAGATTTGCCTCAGCATTCAATAATTGATGCTAGCAGTAAAAGTGATTTATTAATAACTTATAAAAATGGCAAAAAAACAATTAAATGCATTTTAGAAATGAATTCCTCTCGCATCATGGTTATGAGAAATTCTTTCTATGCTTTTAAAGTTGAAATGGGAGCCTTAGAAATTAAAAACGGCAAATATAAGAAAGCCTATAATACAATCATTGTTAATCTAAATTCTTATAACCATAAATCAGAATATTTAGTTGAGACAGGAGTATCTCGTACTGATTTTGGAAAAATTATTGATGATAATATTAAAACTATTAATATTAATATAGATAAAGCCTTAAATAAGCGGTATACTTATCTTAACAACCAAGAAGAAAATTGGGCAAAAATATGTAGAATTTTATCTACTTGTAATATTAAAGTATTTGAAAGAGAGTTGAGTGAAATTATGAGTAAAGAAAAAGCAAAAAAAATAGTGGCTAGAGCCAAAGAATTATCCAGTGATGATAAATATATCAGACTATTTGAAAATGGCGAAGAAAATAATTATAAAGAAATAGTTCGTAATACCGAACTAGCAGAGGCCAGAGAAGAGGCTCGCGAACAAGGACTTGAACAAGGTCTTGAACAAGGACGTGAACAAGGTTCTAAAAACAAGGCCCTAGATATAGCTAAAAACTTAAAACTTGCTGGCATTAGTATTGATATTATTGCTAAATCATCAGGTCTATCTATTAAAGAAATAGAAAATCTAGGTTAATTTATCGATTAAACAAGTCAAAATAGACTTGTTTTTTTATTAAAAAACTCTCCGAAGAGAGCCTAACATAGTTTCTAACTATTAAAACTCGTCTAATAG
>CAKORQ010000165.1 GCA_934101445.1 uncultured Bacilli bacterium
CTATCATACTTATAAGATACATTTAAGTTAGTATTACTAATACTTTGTAATTCTCTACCATTACTCCAATTATAAGTAGTATTACCTATAAATAGTATCATTATTAAACTTAGTTAATTGATCTTTATAATTAGGATTATCATAAGCATAAGTATCAGTATTTATTAAAGTAGTAATATTAAGTTTATAAGTACTCTTAGATAAGATATTACTATAGTTATCATAAGTATATTTATAAGTAATATTATTACTATAATTATTATCTAATATTAACTGATTATTAATATCATACTTATATTCATTTAATACTTTATTATTTAAATTAATCTTAGTAATATTATATAAATCATCATAAATATATTCATAAGTATCAGTATCTATTTTTAAAGTATGTAATAAATATGATGTTTTATTACCTAAGTTATAATAAGTATGCTCTACTCTTAAATTATCATTAATATTTTTTAAACTCTATATCTTAATTATTAATTTTTATCTTATAATCAAGAATATTTAATCCTATTTTATTTTCTAAATTTATTCTTTGAATATCTATCAAAAAAAGACTTTACCCATATGTTAGATAAAATCTTTTCATTATCATTTTTTATTCTTTTTAGGACCTATATAAGTACAAGTATCTCGATGTTTCTTTGTATCACAACCGTATATTTCACACTTTTTTCTTATCTCTTCACTTACTTTTCTTAAATGGTTCATAAATTCGATATTATCTTGTCTTATCTTATCTCTATTTTTTAAATACTCTTCTGAAAATTTAACACCTTTTTGTAAATTAATATTTTCATAGTACCACAAAATTTTTTTAGTAATTAATTCATCAAATCTATCATCATAGCGTAAATAATCCAATCCGTAAAAGCGTTCATTTGGCAAATATGAATTTGCAGGTTGAACAAATGCAAAATTACCAATATATTTCATATCATTTTCTATGCAAAATTTAGGAAAACGAATCTCAAATGAATAATCATATATATAACCGTAATCATCTGGTATAGCACTATACTTTATTTCATAAAGTCTATTAGCTAATTCAACTGGGTCTTCAAGTCCCATTTTAATTGTTTCTAAAGCATCGTATTCATCCTGAGTTTTAGGTAAAGTTTTATCTTTAGTTATCTTAGATATAAACATTTTTTCAGTTCTTATTTTTTCCCAAGTAGATGGAGTTGGTATAAAAGTAAAAATAATGTAATTATCATTATACTCAGGGTATTCATCACTATTTATTTTGTATGAGAAAGTATCCCCGATTACCCAGTTCTTAATTCTAGTTTTATCTACTTCTTTTACCATTCTATTTTACCCACCTTTATTTCTTCACCATATCTGTCCATATAAATGGTCAAATCATTCCAGTAATCACCCAAGTTAACTGAATTCATATAAATATCCTTTTTCTTATTATTGCGACTTATACCATTAATCCTATTATTGCGATAATCTCTATAGATTTTCATAGTAAGCACTTATCATTATAATTTATTAGTAACATTTCAAATTACAGAAATATCGGAATAATATGATAACCAGTTTTCATTTATTATATTAATATCTTGGCGTTCATTTTGTTTATTTTCAAAAAAATAATCACAATTATTTACAGACGCTGGAATATATTTAAAATAAACTTTATGATTCCAAGTACTAATCAAATAAAAATCAATTGATATTAATTCATGACTTTCTTCACTATATTCCTTTTCAATACTATGTAATTTTATTTTCTTTAAATGATTAATTAATGCCTTTTTTTCAACTTTATCATTTACCTCAAAGTCATTTGCTAAACAAATATAATTATTGGGATATAATTCATTCGTAGTATAAGAGCAATTAATATCTATCCTACTATAATTTAATAAGTCATTATTTTGTTCGAATAATTGTGCTATGTAATCAAAATCATCTTTATGTATGTCAAAAAATTTTTTTCTTGCTTCTAATTGTTCATAGTTACCGGCATTAAAGTCGGAACTAATACTATAAAATACTAGTTCCAAGAGTTTGCCAATATCTGTTTTAATAAATAAAACAGCACAGCCAATTAAAATTAATCCTTTAAGAATTCTTTTTATCATATGCTAAAGCCCCTAACCTAACGAAATACTGATTCCTTGGATCATCACGTAATGATGATGTAAAACAATTTTTAAATATTTCAGATTCTTAAGCAGATTTACTGATGCTCAGACATAATAATATCTACTATTTAAATAATAAAGATTAGTTACTGTATCATAATAGTATAATCTATGTCTAAATGGATTTATTATAGCAACATTTGAAGTATCGGTTATATCTTTACCAGTATTATCTTTTATAGATAAGTATTATTATTGTAAGTAAATCCTAAGAGATTATTACTGTCATCTCGTAAAAAGTATAGCATATAATTCTTGGGCTTTTCAATAACCATACTACTATTTTCTAAACAGTAAGATATTTCTTCGTTATTTAATATTTTCTTAGTACGAATACCATTTCTATCATACTTATAAGATACATTTAAGTTAGGATTACTAATACTTTGTAATTCTCTACCATTACTCCAATTATAAGTAGTATTACCTATAAATAGTATCATTATTAAACTTAGTTAATTGATCTTTATAATTAGGATTATCATAAGCATAAGTATCAGTATTTATTAAAGTAGTAATATTAAGTTTATAAGTACTCTTAGATAAGATATTACTATAGTTATCATAAGTATATTTATAAGTAATATTATTACTATAATTATTATCTAATATTAACTGATTATTAATATCATACTTATATTCATTTAATACTTTATTATTTAAATTAATCTTAGTAATATTATATAAATCATCATAAATATATTCATAAGTAT
>CAKORQ010000166.1 GCA_934101445.1 uncultured Bacilli bacterium
AAAAAGCAATTTTATCCATAGTAACTTATTTTATCTAAAAAACAACATATAAAGAGTAAATATAAATAGAATAGCAAAGGTTATCCAACCATTAATACTACTTTGTTTATCGGTTTTATTTTTAACGCCAAGCCCCATGGTGATAAAGACACCACCAATCAAACCGCCAATATGAGCATAAAAATCAATATTAGATACAATTATACTTAAGGCTAAGTTAAGAACAATTACCGGAATAATCTCACTATATAAGGCTTTACCCATATATAAGCGGTAATAATAACCAAAATAACACAAGGCTCCCATAAGTCCAAATATAGCCCCACTGGCTCCTAGTGACCAGCCGGTATTAAAGATACAAGAAAACATTGAACCAATAATACCACTTACAAAATAAATAATTAAAAACTTTTTCTTACCAAAATAATTTTCGGTAGCACAGCCAATGACATATAAAGAATACATATTACATAGTAAATGCCAGATAGAACCATGCATAAACATTCCGGTAACTAATCTATAAACTTGACCATTTCTTACTAAAGTACCATTAACGGCTCCCAAGGCAGTTATACCGGGAAAGAATATTTGTAAAATATAAATTAAAGTACAAATAGCCATTAAAGCATAAGTAACTACTATTTTTTTAGGCTTAAATACTTCTTCATATTTTCTGTTTTCTTTGGCTGTCTTACTATTAATATCATTAGTAACATTAACTATTAAGTCAACATCATTATCCGTATTAATGATATCTTTTTCAATATTAGGAAAAGCCTCAACTACGGTTTCGTTATGTACTAAATCTTGGGTATCATTTACTTTAATATTATCAATATAATTAATACTATCTAATTTAACATTATCATTTAAATCTAAGAAAATATTTAAAACATTCATCTTCCAAGATAAAGTCTTTTTCTTAATTTGACGAGCAACATTATTAGTTTTATATATATCAAAATTAAACTGCTCTTTATTATGTATATAATTAGAATTAATTCTTATTATTTTATATGGTCCTTCCACATTTTCCAACCATACTTCATTTCTTACGCCATTTACTACTATTGGGGTATAGTTTTCTTTAGTAACTAAGAAATGCACTAACTTCATGACAATTTCATCTTTTTTATCCATACTAATTGAACTCATTTTAACCACCTTCTATTATTTTATTATACTTCATATAATTAGTAAAGGAGTATTTATGACCGCTATTACTATTATATTATTTGTTCTTAGTTTTGCTTTACTCAACTTTTCTTTAATATCTACTTTCTACCATAATAGAATTACTAATGATACTATTTATTTTATCTTAAGTAACTCTATTACTTTAGTTAGTATTTTATTATTTTACTATTACTTTAATGATTATTATTTATCTTTAATATTTAGTATTTTTTATTTTATAAATAATACTTGTCTTGCTATTGAACTTAAAAAAGTTAATATTAAATACTTTTTCTTTAGTATTCCTTATCTATTATTTAATATCTATTTTTTGTATCTATTAACTTTTAAATTATAGGGTATTTTGTTCTCCTGTTTCTTCATTATTTAACTTATCTAAAAAGTCTTGAAAATACTTTGGAACATCTCTTTTAAAATACATTTTTTCTTTAGTTATGGGGTGAATAAACTCCATACTATAAGAATGTAAGAATTGCCCAAAGTCACCCGTACTTTTATTTGCATACACAGGATCATTATAAACTGGGTACCCAATATATTTCGTATGAACTCTTATTTGATGAGTTCTTCCTGTTTCTAGTCTGGCTTTTACTAAAGTAAATCCGGCTTTATATCTTTTTAAAACTTCTAAATGAGTAACGGCTCTTTTACTGTTATTGGGCGTTACGGTCATTCTTAAGCGATTTTTTTCATCTCGGCCAATAGGAGCATCAATGGTGGCTGTATCATGAGGAAATACTCCACACAAAAGGGCTATATATTCTCTTTTAATACTATGTTCTTTAAAATACTCTCCTAATATTTCATGGGCTTTATTAGTCTTAGCCACCATAATAAGTCCGGAAGTATCTTTATCAATACGATGCACTATTCCCAGACGTTCGACTCCATTAATATCTGATAATTTATCGGTATAATTTTTTAAGGCATTAACAAGAGTATGATCTTTATTACCATTACCTGGATGGACGACCATACCACTGGGTTTATTAACAATAATGATATCATCATCTTCATACACTATATCTAAAGGATAATCCCAAGGGGTAATATCATCAGTGTCAGTTTTAATATTATTAATCGTAATTTTATCTCCACATTTTACTTTATAACTAGGTTTTATTTTCTTATCATTAACTAAAACTTCACCATTTTTAATTAAATTTAAAATTAAGTTTCTTGAATAATCCGTATTATCAGCAAGATACTTATCTATTCTTACATCATTTACATCTACAATCATTTTTTATCCCCCAAACTCATTATTAAAATCATTATGATTATTCCTAAAGTAATACAGATATCGGCTAAATTAAAGATAGGAAAACTATATTGTCCTAAAAAGATTTCAAAATAATCAATAACGAAACCTCTAAATATCCTATCTATTAAGTTTCCTAAAATACCGCCTAAGATTACTCCGAATAATATATCATACTTTTTAGTCTTTGGTAAATCTTTTCTTAAATTAAATAAAAAATATATTAAAATAATACTAAATAATAAGATTAAATATCTTTTATTTTCTAGGAAACTAAAGGCTACCCCATAATTATAGACTTTATGAATATTAAATAAATCAGGAATTACTTCTCTAAATAATACTTGTTTATCTATAAAAAATTTAATTATTTGATCTAATAAGGCTACTAAAATACTTATTATAATAC
>CAKORQ010000167.1 GCA_934101445.1 uncultured Bacilli bacterium
GAATTAGATATTAGAACTACTAAAGATAAAGAGTTCGTTGTGGTTCATGACTTCTTTTATAATAATAATCTTATTAATAAAACTAGGTATCAAGATTTAAGTAAAGATATATGTCTTTTAGAAGAGGTATTAAAATTAGAAACTAATAAAATAATACTTATAGAAATTAAAGAAAGGGATATTGATACTATTAAATTAAATTCTTTATTGCTTAAGTATCCCATGAAAAATATTTATGTGATGAGTTTTTATAAAGAACCAATAAAAAAGTTATTACAATTAAAACCCTTTTATAAATGTGGAATCTTAAATTACCTTTTTAATTCGGAAATTTCTTATAACGAATATGATTTTGTTGTTCTTTTAGATAAGACGATAACCCTTAATTTAATTAGTTATTTTCATAATAGAAAAATAGAAGTATTTAGTTATGGTGTTCTTAAAAATGATTTTCCTTATTTAAATGATATCTATTATATAGTTGATGAAAAGATATTTAATAATTAAATTTAGTTTAAGAAAAATAAAAGTTGCTATAAAATGGTAAAAATGCTAAAATTAAAATGTAAAATAAGAGGTGTAATTTTATGGATGAAGATAAGAATAATGTTAATACCCGTAGTCTTGATGATTTAAGTAATCTAGATAACAAGACTATTAATACTTATGAAGATGGTATTATTAATTCTAATAAAGAGTTAACTAATGATGACTTTTTGGCTGATGATATAATTAATTTTGATGAAGAAGATAAGGATATTGATGATACTAGCACTATAAATCCTGATGATGAGGATATATTTGCTAATCTTGATTTGGAGGCTGAAAAAGTAGATAATGAAGATAATGAATTACTAGCTAATAAAGATGATTTTAAGGAAAATTTACCTAAAAAAGAGGGAAAAGATAAAAAGACCTTAACTAAAAAGCAAAAAATAATTATTATAAGTATAGTAGGAGTTATTATTTTATTAATTATTTGTTTAGTAGTTTATTTAATGCTTCCTAAACCTTCCGAAGAGGCTCCTAAAGAACCAGATGAAGTTATCGTTATTGATAAAGGTAATTATCGTTATCAAGATGGAACTTTAGTATTCTTAAATGATCAAAAAACAGAGATTGGCACTTATGAATGTCAAGAAAAAGAAGAGGCTATGTGTTATGTATCTTATATATCTAATGACTTAGATGATGTTAATGTTATAAAGAATGTTTATGAAGATAATACTAGTGTTCAATTTCGCAGTGAGGTCTTTCATAATCGCTTTGTATTTATTAACGATGGGGATAAAGAGACGATAAAACTATACGATATTTTAGAAAATAAAGTAATTGGTAATTATAAAAAAATAAAATATTATGAGTCTTTAGGTAGTGATTATGTTGTTTTAGAAAATGAAGTCGGTAAGTATGGTTTAGTAAAAATTACTAGTAATGATTTAGAAACAGTTATTAATTTTACTTATGATAATCTCACTTCTTTAGAGAAAAAAGATAATATTTTAGTGGCGCAAAAAGGGAGTAAATATTATTTAATAAATTTAAATGATAAAGTTTTAACCAAGATAATTTCTAAACCTATTTATGATTATGATGATAAGCATCTTGTTGTTAAAAATGGTAATACCTATAATTTAGTAGATTATAGTAATAAAGAAATATATACTGATTATAACTATATTAGTATTATAAATAATGATTATGTTGGTTTAGTAACTGATGGGTCTTTGTATATTAGAGATTATGATAAGAATAAATATAATGAAGTTGGTTATAGTTTAAGTAATGAATCTTATAGTGGTCTTAATACTTATTCAAAAGAAGGGGTTTTAAAGGCTAGTACTTATGCTTATAAAGTAAATGTTAATAATAATACTTTGACTATATTTTTAAAAAATAATAATGATGTCGAAGAAAAAGGTTTAAATCTTTTAGATGGTAAAGCCTCGCTTAAACAAAAATATTATAGTAGTTTTGAGGGTATATTATACTTTTATAGTGATTTAGAAAAAACTAATCTTTTAGGAAGTTATGCTTGTACTAATAAGGATAATTTTAATGATGCCGAAGAAATTAGAATGTGTGGAGTGGCGCATAATTATTCCTTTAGTGAAAACTTTAAGAATAATGATAAAGGGGCAAATAGTAAATTTTTACCTATTGTCGATAATCGTTATGTTTTTATAACTGATGATATTAATTATTTAGATGGCGAGGTTAAAGTTTATGATTTATATAAAAAGCAAACTTTAGCAACTTATAAACATGTTTCTAGTCTTATGGATAGTGACGATATAACTTTTGTAAATGCTATAGATAATATTATTGTTAAAAATAAGAGTGATAAGTTTGGGGTTATTAATATTAATAATAACGGGATAACTAAGACTTATGATTTTGTTTATGATCGAATGGAAAGAATTGGCGCTTATGTGGAAGTGGCTAAAGATAATAAGTATCAAATATTATTTAACAATGACTCATCAAGTATTTCTCTAGATTCTAAAATATATGATTTTAGTGGAAAATATTTTGTGGTTAAAAATAATGATAAGTTTGCTATTTATAGTGATGATGGTAGTGATAATCCGAAGAAAACTACAAAGAAAGATTATAAAGTAATTAAGTTAGTGGGAGAATCTTTATATATTGGGGTAGATGAGGATAATAAGGTTTATTTATGTACTTATAATAATACGGTTATTAATAATGAAGAAATAAAATTAGAAACTACTGGGGACATATTTAAAATTTATAATATGCTAAATGTAAGTGTTAATGGCAATAGTGCTATTTTAAATATTACTAAAGAAGATGGGACTAAGTTAAGTTATACATATAATATAAAAGATAATAATACCG
>CAKORQ010000168.1 GCA_934101445.1 uncultured Bacilli bacterium
TCTGATTCCTTCTTTATAATATTTTTCTTTTAAAAAAGCACATTGCCCATACATGAAAACTTCTCCTTTCGGGTATTAAGTTATCATTCCAGTTAACTGGAGAGTCAATGGCTTTTTTTAAATATCTAGTTTTAATTTTATGGTATTATAATAAAAGATTACTTAGAAAGCATCTTTTAATAATTCATAAGCCTTATCTTGATTAATAGTACAAGGTTTGATATGAAAATTTGGTAGTAAATGCATATGATAATGTTTAATGGCTTGACTTGTTCCGAAGTTTACTCTGGTACTTAGAGCCTCTGCTTTAGCCTTAGCCATTAAAACGGGTATTAACTTTTTAGCAACTTCATTAATATGAAGTAAAGTTTCATCATCAATTTCATTTAAATCAGTAATATGTTTTTTAGGAATAATCAAAGTATGACAATCACTATCTGGATATAAATCTAAAATAGCAATTACTTTTTCGTCTTCATAAATTTTTTTACAAGGAATTTCTCCTTTAATCATTTTGCAAAATAAACATTCCATAATTTTAATCCTCCTTCCTTATTATAGCACTATTTACTATTGTTGGGCCAATATATTAATTTGGGTTTAGGGGTTAAATCCCTTTTTAAAGTAGCATTATTAGTACTTTGATTTTTATCTTTAGAATACGTAGCATTGTTAGAATCTAAAAGCGAAGAAGCGTTTCTTTTTAACCAAGTTTGTACGGTTTTTTTATCTTCTGAATAATCTTGAAATTCGCTGTCATCGTTAATTACTTTTTTTATGTTTTTAACTAAAAATAACAAATTAGCCGGAATAAGCCCTTTTTCTTTATAATAATTATGGACTGTTTCTATAAGCATTTTACTATTATTTTTATTTTGATTAATTAATTCATTTAAAAGGTAAGCGTTTAATAAGAGTTGGTGATTAGTTCTTTTTTTCTTACCTTGTGTTTTTTCTATAATAAAGGAATTTTCATAATCTTCATTATAAAACACACTGACAATATAAAGAAGGGCAAAAGCCTCCGTACCAATAAAAATTTGATTAAAGTTTTCTATAGTTGCTTCTAAATTATTAGCGTCTGTAAAAGAAAACTTAACATGATAGTTAAATCCTTTAAAATTAAAGTAGACGTTTAAATCTTTATTATCTAGGAGGGCCTCAGTAAACAGTTCAATTAAATTTTGGCGATTTTGATAAAAGTTTTCATTAATTTTATTAGCCAGAAGGCTAAAGAAGGTATTACAAACTATGGGCATACTAGTATCTATTAAGGGACTTTTTAAAAAAAGATAAAGTTTTTGTTGGCTATCTTCGATTTTAAATATATTTTGAAATCTATAGATATTATTAAATTTACAAAATTTCTGATAGTATTCTTTAAGTTTTAGTATCATTTCTTTAGAAGATATTTTAAAAGCATTAGTTTCATTGATAATTTGTTTATTGGTGTTATTTAGTTCATAATTCAGATAGATATCGCTATAAAGATTATTATCGTTTGCAATACCTATTTCAAAACTTAAAATATAACTAAAAAACGAAATTACGTCGATGGGCTTAGAATTAAGAAATAGATAATAATTACCCTCATAATAAAGTAATTGAAAAGAATAGTTGGTATATTTATTTACTATAACTATTTTAAGACTTTGGTTGGTGTTTAGACATTGTTCTAATATTTTATAAATGTTCATTTTTCCCTCCTAACGACGAATTAATTATTATTTTATCATAATCTTTATAATATCGGAAAAAAAATAACAGTTGGTTTTAAACCAATTGTTATTTTAAATAGTTAGTATCAACATTATCTACCGTTTCTATAGTATCTTCATCAGAAGTAAGTTCGATATAATCATCATCTAGTTCCTCAACTGGAACTTTTATTTTAGTCTCTCCCACGATTTCAATACCTAATTCTTTTGTAATGTTTAAATTAACAATTCCATCTTTAATATTAACATCACTAACAGTAGGTTGCTGAATACTTTTTACTATTACCTCGGTGGTTGGGGAAGTCTCATCAACATTCATTTTCATCGTATCTGTATAACTAAATTTTTGGGTACTAACAGCGGTTTTACTATCGTTATCATAAGAATACCAAACATTAACATCAAAATTACCATTAACAAGAATTTTATTTCCTAAATTAGTGCCACTAAAAGTATGGTTAATAACCCAGCAACCTAAGATTGTGTTGGGAGTTTCTTCTGTTTGTAGTGTATAATTATTTGTACTATTTTTCTTTCCCTTAGCAATAATGGCCTTGGTAACAATTTCTTTATAATTCATAACATTATTCACCCTTCTAAAATAATTTATGCTTAATATTAGGATTAATGACCAAATATCTTTTATTTAATTATTTTCTTCGGTTTTTAACGACTTTGAGGCATTGACAAGACCAATAAATATCATTTATACTATATTTTCTAAGGAATGGAGTAAGCAAATGAAGAAAGAGTGTACTTTAAACAAAGGAATCGATTTATATAATAAAAAGAAATATAAAGAGGCTAGATTAGAATTACTTAAGGCTAGTGAAGGAAAAGATGAATATGAAAAAGTCGAGGCTAATCTTTATTTAGGAAAGATTGCTCTTAGAAGTGATAGTGAACTTTTTTTTGATGCTAAAAATTATATGGATTATGTTTTGTATTATGGTAATGACTTTCAAAGAGAGCAGGCTACTTTTGAACTGGCTAATAAATGGCGAATTTTAAATTGCTATGATGAGGCTATTAAACTATATAAAGAATGTTTAGAAATAATTCCTAATGATTTATATGCTTTAACTGATTTAGCCAATCTTTATTTAAAATTAGATCTAATAGATGAGGCTCAAGTATATTATTT
>CAKORQ010000169.1 GCA_934101445.1 uncultured Bacilli bacterium
TTTCATAATTATGAGTTCCTTGAAGTTTAATATCTTCTAATTTTATTATTTTTTCCCCAAAATATGTAATATAATCATCGGTAATACAAATATCAGTTGGTTTAGTACTACTAAAATAAATTTTATGAGACTTTATATCCCTAGTTAAATTTATCTCATCTTCATTATTTAAATTAAGAATAGCAATATCTTTATCCGTATGATTATTAAATATTCTCTTCTTCGTATTCATATAATTTTCATAAGTATCTAAAAAGTCAATATGTGTTGGAGTAAGATTAGTTAGAATACTAACATTAGTTTTAAAATGATTCATATTACAAAGTTGTTGAATAGATATTTCTAGTAAAAGAATAGTATCACTAGTTAAATCATTTAAAACGCTACAAACAGGGATTCCCATATTACCAGCCATGATGACTTTTTTACCATCTTTTTTTAGCATTTCATTTATTAAATTGGTAGTAGTAGTTTTACCATTTGAACCAGTTACCCCAATTACTTGTAGTCCCTCAGGAAAGAAGTAAGAGGCGGCCTCTACTTCGTTAATAACCGGAATATTTAAAGTATCAGCCTTAACTATTAAAGGGTTAGTATACTTAATTCCCGGATTTTTAATAACTACATCATAAGTATTATCTAAAAGTTCCTCCGGTTTAGCGGTTATTACAACTTTAACACCTAAACTCTCTAATTCTTTTACTTTATCCTCATCTTGCTCTTTAGCATCAGTTACTATTATTTCATTATCATATTTACTTAAATATTTACTTACTTCATAACCACTTCTGGCCATTCCTAAAACAAATATTTTACTATTTTTTAATTTAATCATATTTTTTCTTCTCCTTTAGTTTTTGTTCTTTTCAAAATTTGATTTAAATCTTCAACATAATGTTTATTTAATCGCTTAAATACTAAACAATCATCAGTGCTACTATATTCATCCAATGTAAAGTTATATTTTTTAAATAACTCAATATAATTTCTTTTGTTCGCATTTTTACTTATGCGTAAGACATAGGTAAAATACATGCTATCTGAAAACACTACTTCAAAACGACTTTCAATATACCAAATAGTTTTAACTAATTCTTCAATATTATCCTGATAATCGGTTAATATTTCCATGCCATCATAAATCCTTATAAACGCCACTCGGGCGGTTGTTGATTTAATATTACCAACATCATCATTTTTAAATATTTCCAATTTATAATAGGCATTAGCAACATCGCTTTGACAAAATATAACTTCATCTTTTTGGTAATTTTTTTTGCCATAATTAGGGTTTCTTTTTTTATATGTTAAGTATCCTTCGGCTAATTCCGTCTCAATTTCATCAAAATCACTTGCAAAACCACACTTAGAAAATAATTTTTGGGATGCTAAATTATTTGGGGCAATATGAGCAACAAAGTACTCTGTATTGTTTAGGGATTCTCCAAATGATTTTATAATCATTTTTAATAATTTTGTGCCATTTCCATTATAACGATAAGCACTATTTAAGCCTATTTTTATATCAAGTCCCATTGGCGTTAATAAAAATTCCACAGCTCCTACTGTATATCTCGTATGTCTTTCCACTATCCTAAAAATTTTAATATTTTTATTGCCATAATTAAACCCAAAGTCAAATACTTTATAAAGTTCACTATCAAGTAAATAATTATTAAAATTTTTCATCTCTATAAAATCAACTTTATCAATAGTTCTTTTATCTTCTCCTATCTCCATAATTATTTTTGGCACTTAGGACAATAGTAAGTGCTTCTTCCTCCTACTTTGATACATATTATTTTTTCGCCACAGACTTTACAAGGGCAATTTTCTCTTTTATGCACACATAGATAATCTTGATAATGACCAGTTACACCCAGACTAGAAGTATAACTTTTAATCGTTGTTCCTCCTAATTCCATGGCTTTTTTTATAATACTTGCACTGGTATCAACTATTTTTTTAGCTTCTTCTAAAGTAATACTATTTGCTGGTCTTTTAGGATTAATATTACTAGCAAACAAAACTTCATTAGCATAAATATTTCCTAAACCACTTATAATTGTTTGATCAAGTAAGGCGGTTTTAATAGGTTCTTTTTTCGTTTTAAATTTTTCTATTAAGTAAGTAGCTGTTAAGTCTTTACTTCCCGGCTCTTTTCCCTGTTTTTTTATTTCTTCCGTCTCATAAAGCATCTCTTTAGGTATAATTTTCATTCTGCCAAACTTTCTCGTATCATGATATCTAAGATCGGTATTATCAGCAAAATGAATAATTACATGTTCATGCTTATTTCTTTCTTCCCCAGTTTCTTTTAGAAAATACTTACCTTCCATTCTAAAATGACTAAGTAAATAATACTTATCTAGTTCAAATATTAACCATTTACCTCTTCTTTTAATATCTTCAAACTCATTATTAATAAGACAATCTTTAAATTCATTTATATCTTGTTCAATCATCTTATCATAATAAATATCTACCCCTATTATTTTTTTATGTAAAATACTTTTCTTTAAGACATTTCTTACTGTTTCTACTTCCGCTATTTCTGGCATATTACTTCTTCTTTCTTAAGACTTTATTTTATTATTTTGTTCTTTAAATGTAAATACTTTTTTTATTATTTAGTATCATACCAATTAGTCCCTATATCACTACTTACTTTAATAGGAACATCTAGTTTAATAGCATTTTCCATCTTATCTTTAACTATTTTTATTACTTGATCTTTCTCTTCTTTTTTAACGTCAAATATTAACTCATCATGAACTTGCAATAACATTTTACTTTGAATATTATTTTCCCTAAAAGCCTCATATATTCCAACCATAGCCTTTTTCATAATATC
>CAKORQ010000170.1 GCA_934101445.1 uncultured Bacilli bacterium
ATACTAACTTATTTAATATTTTATAATATCCATATTAATATTAATAATTTTTTATGTATGGGTATAATTTATATTTATTTAAAATCAAATATATTAATTGCTACCAGAAAAAATTCATTAAATCACCCATATCAATAGGGCATTTAAAATATAAAATTATTTGTTTCATTGAACAAAAGTGCCCAAAATGGCAAAAAAGTTCAATGGAAATACCAATTTATTACTAAAATGGTTGAAACAAGTGATAATAATAGATTGATTTTTCTAATTAATGCTTTAAAATCAAAATTAGAATTAGAAAATAATTAATAAATGATAGTTAAGATATAGTTTTTATCCATAAGATTATATCTTTTTTTTCTATTTTAAAAAAAATATGTTATTATATGTCCCAAGGTGATTTAAATGTCGAATTTTACATTTTTAAATAAAGAACAAGTATTTGGAAAACATCAATTATCCGTTCTAAAAAAGTATGGAGTAAAAGCAATTCAAACGGATTTTTCTATTCTTCTTGGTGGTTATAATGCTGATACTAATAAACATTATGGTTTTTACTGGTTAAAAGATTTAACCGATGATGAGGTAGCAATAGTTAACTATAGTGGTTCATTAAGACATGATGTTGATAATATAAAAAATATCGCTGCCCGAATAGTATTACCAATATACGACGATGACGATATAGAAAATTATATTACAGGAAAAGGAAAAATATTATTTTGCGAGCCTTCTAATAGGTCCGTGGTTTGGCCTATGGTTGTAAAAGAAGTAGAATATGGTTTTTATCCTCAGATGGCCGTATCAGAAGAACTACAAGAAAAATTAGAAGAGAAATATAAGGCCTCTAATTTAGAGGTTAGTCACAACAGTTATACAGTAGACAAAAATGACTGGTTAACTAAAGACAAGGCCTTTTCGCCTTTAGCAATTCCTGAATATATATATGAAAACAAGTATTATGTGAGAGTTATAAATCGTTCTAATTGTGATTTTGCTACCTTAAATGATGGTAGAAAAGTAAAAAATGGTGATTTTGTTTGGTTGGAAGTAAGTCCAGTTAAGTGGTTAGTTGATAAAGAGTCTAATCTTTTAATAAGTAAATATTTATTGTTTTCTAATATCAGTTATTCATATGCTAAAAACGACAAAGATAATTTTGAAAAAACTGGCATTAAATGGTATTTAGATAATATTTGGTCTAAAGAACTAACGCAAATATTTCAAATTAATCATGTTAAACCGATTATAGATAAAGAGTTTAAAAAGTTACAAAAGAAACCTAACCCTTATAATTTTGATTTTTCTAAAGTAAGTGAAGAAGATATTATTAAAGGGGCTATCCAAAGTAATGTTGCGGTCTTCTTACATGGCAGAAGTAGTGATGGTAAATCAAGTAGAGTAAAACAGTTAGATCCTGATTGCATAATTCTTTACTTAAGAAATGCTACTCCCGATAGTCTAAATGGCAAAAGTGTCTACAATGCCAGTACAGGCAAAATGCTTGATGTGCCGCCAACTTGGTATAAAAAAATTGTAGAAAAATGTGAAAAAGACCCGGATAAGATTCACATTGTTTTCTTTGATGAATTAACTAATGCTCTACCTAGTATTCAAGGTATGGCATTCAATATTATTTTAGATGGTGAAGTAAATGGTATCTGGAAACTACCTAAAAACTGCCGGATAGTAGCGGCCGGAAACGACTTAGATGACTCTTTGGCTGCGAACGAAATGGCCGAACCATTATTTAACCGCTTTGCTCATGTTTATATTAATACAACTACTAATGATTGGTTAAAGTGGGCCGCAATGGATAGTAAAGATTATCAAACTCTATCTTATACTTCCAAAGAAAATCCTATGAAAATTCATCCGGCCATTTATGCCTTTATTTCTTATGAACGTTTCCAGGGACATAATGTTTTAAGAACACCTTTTGATGGTAAAAAGCCAAATGCTGACCCTAGAAAATGGGAGATGGCTTCTAAAGTTTTATATCAAACTGGTAAGCCTGAAATGTTAAGAGCCTTGATTGGAGATGATTTAACTAAGAAATTTATTGGATTATGTAAAGCAAAGGCTGTATGTTATCACGATATTATAACTAATACTTGGGATTTTGAGGCTGTTTCTGCTACTAAACTAAACACTACCGAAAGATACGCCACTATCGTAAGTTTGGCTTTGCAAACCAAAGAAGAAGATTTAGAAGTCGTTAGAAACTTTATTGAGTGTTTTGGTCAAGAATTCTTATCAATGTTTGATGCCATATGGAGTTACAACAGTAAAGAAAGATTAGAAAACCTTAATAATCTAAAATTAGTAAAAGCCCAAAAGACTGAATAATATCATATTATTTTTAAATTTAGGAATAATTAACACCATAAAAAAAGGAAAATAAATTTATGAAGCAAGAAAAGTTAAAATTGTTAAAAGATTATTTAGAATTAGGACAAATTCCAATATTAATAGAAGATACCTACCAAAGTATTTTTAAAGATAGTATCTTTCTTGCTAATGATTGTCAAATAGAAGACTTAAATGGTCATTATGAAGGAATAGATTTCTGCCCACCAGATTGGTATATCAAACTTTTAAACCAGTCTAAAAAAACTAGACCAGTTCTTATGATTAGAAACATTAATAAAATAGATATTAATGATCAAGCCAAATTTATCGAAATATTAAAATACAAGCAAATCGCAACCTTTGATTTACCAAAAAACACTTTAATTATTTTAACTGTAACTGATTTAAATAATAATAAATTAAATAAAGAAGTAGCCTCTTTAGTGGCAATGATATAGGAGTAGTTATGAATATTGTTATTGTTAAAATAAAAAGAAA
>CAKORQ010000171.1 GCA_934101445.1 uncultured Bacilli bacterium
GGTTTTGGGAATGTGTTTTTTCATCATTAGTATGTTTTTCTAGTATAACAGTGGTATCTTCTAAAATAGATACTGAGCAAATTTTAGAAGATGTATCTATTGATAATATTTTCATTATTATTTTTAATTAATCATATAGAAAATAAGTCTTATGAAAAATATTTACTTAAAAGCTATGAAAGAATTCATAAAAATGGTACAATAGCATTGTACTTAGAAACAGATAATAGTTTTATTTAGTACATTCAATTCGGTGAAAGTCCGAGGGACTCTTATTAGGGAGTATTAGCATTGCTAAACGCAATAGCTAGGTAATGATATGGAGCCCTTGTGGTTCGCTAGCAGACAAGCTGTAGCTCACCTACAAGTGCTAACCATACATGACGTAATTTGCCAAGTATATGGAGATTAATTAGGATTTCAGGTCGCTGCTTACCCCTTTGTAATTTTATAATTAGTTTGTAAAGGAGGTAGGTCTATGAAGAAAAAAAGTAAACAGATAGTTACGATTTTTTTGGTAATATTAGCATTTAGTTTTTTATTTGTAGTTAAGGTTTTAAATTTAAATCCTTATGAAATATTTTTATGCTTAAGTTTTATTGGACTTTTAAAAGTTGCTTTAGAAAATTTTCTTAATGGGGAAGCCCTTCTAACGAAGCTGAGTATTATCGCCTAATTAATCGTTGATATATACTTGGCGTTTTTACGTTTTGGAGATAATGTTATGAAAAAAATAAAAAATACAGAATCTATTTTATACAATAGAGGTAGTAAAAAATTTGTAGCTGATTTGTTGTCTGATAAAAAAAATAATATAATTTTTACTAAAAATGATTTAAATAATATTATATATAAATATGATAAAAAAGGAATTATATTTTATGAGGATAAAAAAAGTCATAAACGTTACAAAAAAATGCCAAAAGACTATTCAACAAAGAAATATAGAAAATTTACTGATGTATTAGAACCACGAAAAACAGCTTTGAAAAGATTGGTTAAATATCTATCTGAATTAAGAATACCAAATTATGTATTTGCAAAAACTGATGGTGGTTATGTCAAGAATGCTAAATTTCATAAAGGAAATACTAATTTCTTATTAATTGATATAGCAAGTTTTTATCCGAATTGTAAATTTAGTCAAGTAAAACAATTTTTTATGTCTGATAGTGGTTTTAGAATGAAAAATGATTTGGCACAAAGAATGGCTGAATTAGTCACTACTCCAGAAAAGGAAAATTCAAAAGTAAGAGTTATACCACAAGGTTTTTCAACTAGTACATTGATAAGTTTTTTTTCTTACAAAAAAATGTTTGCTGAATTAAATAAATTGGCAATAGAGAATAATTTACTTTTTAGTACTTATGTTGATGATGTAACGTTTTCTACTAACAATGAGAAATTTAATTTTAATAATATATTGAATAAAATAGATATAATTTTAAAAAAATATGGTCATAAAAGAAAAATAGAAAAAACTCAAATATGTTTGTTAAATAATGGAGAATGTCCTACAATAACTGGCATATGGATTAAAAGGCATAAAGTAAGAGCTTCATCTAGGATGTATAAGAAAATGATTTTTAATTATAGATGGTTAACTTCAAATTCTATAATTGATTCAAAAAGTTATTTAAATGCTTGGAAGCATTTTGTTGCTTTAGATGGATTACTAAATACAATTGATTATATTGAGCCAGTAAATAAAAGAAAAAGAGACTTTATAAGAGACTATTTAAATAAAAACAGGTCAAACTTTATTCAAGGGGTGTCACCATATATTAAAAAAATTAATAGTAATTACTGGAAATCCAGATTTTATAATGCATATTTAAGCAATAATTTAGAGGATTTTTATATTGCTAATAAAGATAAACTAATGAAGAAAGAAAATTAAGCCATATAAAAAATAATTTTCTTTTCATGTTTACATATATTTAATTTTAATAATTTTTAGATTTTACTTAATTATTACTGTATTTCTTATATTTGTAATTGATTTATCAATATTATATTTAATGCTGAGTCAATATGGTTAATTAAAGGATAACTTGATAAATAATCTCTAGTATATTCATTTTTTTAATAAATTACTATAATATCTAGTGTTATGCACTTAATAGGAATATTGTTAGATATGATGAAGAAACATTATTAAATGGTGTAATGAACTAAAAGGAGCAAGAAACAACTGGAATATTAAAGAGAAAAAGTTATACTTAAAGATGAATATTTCTTATAGAAACTATTTACTATATGTGGTAATATAGTAGTGGTTATAAGAAATGTTTCTTTTTTTAACTAATTATTTATTTTTTTCTTTGACTTTGAATAAATAGTTAGTATAATATTAAAAGATTTATTTATTAAGTTTATTAATTTATATGTTATGTAGTAAAGGAAGTAGATGTAATGGAAACTAAAGAACCAATAAGGGTTGCCTCCGTCATAGGTCGCTATATTGGAGGTGGCGTTGAGGCTGTTACCATAAATTATTATAGAAATATTGATAAAAATAAAGTTCAACTTGATTTTATATGTGATGAAGATTCAACTAATATTCCTTATGAAGAAATAGAAGAAATGGGTGGAAAAGTTATCATTATACCTTCATACAGTAAACCATTTAAGTATCATAAAGAATTAAAAAGAGTATTAAAAGAAGGCAATTATAAAATAATTCATTCAAACATTAATACTTTATCGGTATTTAGTTTATTTGCTGCTAAATGTGCTGGGGTTCCAGTAAGAATTGCACATAGTCATAGTACAACTAATAAAAAAGAAAAAAAGAAAAACTTAATGAAACAAATATTAAGACCTTTTAGCAAAGT
>CAKORQ010000172.1 GCA_934101445.1 uncultured Bacilli bacterium
GTTATGACCAATTTATTGATATACCTTCACTAGATAGTAGTGCTAAAATTATATTTAGTGAAAAAGTGTATAATTATTTAAAAAAGTTGATTCAGGAAACTAAATTTACAGAAGCAGAAAAGGGTTGTTATATTGTTGGGAGAAAATCTACATCAGAAAAGGGAAAACTTTGTTTTTATTTTGACTTTTATTCTTCAAAATTTAAAACTGTTGATGGTAATTATGTGGATGGAGCGGTAGAGCCTTCTGATGATAATATTACTGAGTTAATAAATGAGTTAGAAAAATATGATGCATCAGGTATTAATGCTTGTGTTATGCATTTTCACACCCATAATCTTAATGAAATTTACTCGGCATACTCTGACCAGGATTTTGGCGTTTATGCAACGATGAAACATCGCTTAAAATGCAATGTTTTAGGATTATTGGCAGCTCCTCATAAAGAATTAAAAAATGAAACTTTTGAAATAAGTGCTGTTATTGCTGAGTATCCTAAAATAGTAGAGAACAGGGGATGTGCTAATTTTTATTTAATACCAAATTTATATTATTGCAAAGGTGGTAATATTATGCAAATAGGAACCTATCCTAAAAATAATGTATCACCTAAAACTGATGTTACGGAGATTTCAAGAAGAGACCGATTTGTGCAAAATTATAGAGAATGGAGAGGCTCTGAAATGGTTAGTGGTTTAGGTAAAAATCCGATTACTATGTTACCTATAGTTGATAAAAATGTTGGCTATATTGATGTAAATAATTCTTTGGTTTTTAGTGATGAAAACTTGAGTTTAGAAGTACCAACTCTTACTAGCAATACTAATAGAATAGGATTATAAATATTTGGTGATAAAATGAGAACAGTAAGTATAGGTGATTTTGGATTAGATTATTATAAAGGTAATTGTTTAGGAGATGAGTGTTCTAATGAAATATATTGTATTAGATTTTGGAATGGTGTTGGCTTATCCACCAACAGGAAATTGGCATATAACCCCAAAGTTTCTAGAATTAATTGATATTAAAAAAATAAATGAAGAGATTTTAGAAAATGCTATAAGTAATAATAAACAAATACTAGATAAACAAATTACTAGTCTTGAAGAAGAATATAGTATGTTTATAGAATTTTATAGTAAGGTTTTATTAGAATGTGGTTATACTAAAATAAAAAGTGATACTATAAAGAAGATTGCTTATAATAGAACTTATGAAAATGATAAATACTTACCTTATGATAATATAAAAGAAGAATTAGAAAGATTAGCCTCAAAGTATAAATTGTTATTGCTTACTGATAACTGGCCTGATGTTTTTATTTCTTTAAAAGAATATGGAATTTCTGATTTATTTTTTAAAATTTATGTTTCATCAGTATATGGTCAGTTAAAAAAAGACGGAGATTTCTTTGATAATCCGATAAGAGATTTCAATATTAAAAAGAATGAAGCTATATTTATAGATGATAATGAAACTTTATTAGAAGTAGCTAGTAGTAAAGGCTTTGAAGTTAGGTTAATGGATAGAGAAGGTAAGCTTAAGAACTCCAAGTTTAAGATAATAAATAATTTAAGTAGTATTTTATAAATGATAAAAAAGTACTTTAGCATGAGTGTTGACTTAAGTACTTTTTTCGTATAAAAAAACTTACAAGCATCAAACTTGTAAGTTAAATTACCTATTGGAGCGGATGATGAGAATCGAACTCACGTTATCAGCTTGGAAGGCTGAAGCTCTACCATTAAACTACATCCGCATCAGTAAGTAATTTAATTTTATCATAAAACTCCGTTGCTGCCAAGTCTTTTTTTAATTTTTTTGCCCAAATAAGGCAATTATTTTATTCCAATTATTAATATCTTCTAAAGTTATATTATTTTTAAATAATCCACTATAATTATAAGTTAAATCAATAAAATAATTATCAATTAAATAAGGAATAATTTCAATTAAGCGGTTTTTAACTTCTTCACTTAATTCTATTTCTTTTTCTAAAGAGATTTTACTAAATAACATTTTAAACTTATCTAAGTACATCTTATGTTTAATTAAGACAATGTCACTATCACTAGAATTAATGGGCATTATATAATCATTTAAGCCTTTAATATATTCGTCTTTATAGACTTGCTTTATAATATCGGTACTTATATATTTACTGGCTAAGCCTTTAAAATAATTTATAATATTAATAGTTTCTATATAAATTTTACTATAATTTTTTAATTCTAAATCATTAGTTAAGTTTATAATACTAATATAGTCTAATTTTAATTCAATCTTATTAACATTTACTTTACCATTAAAGTTAGTAATAGTTTGTTTATATTTATCTAGACTTACTAAAGTTTCTTTATCTATTATAATATTAGGAGTAAGTCCATAGGCTAAATAATTAAGTAAAATAATTTTATCAGCACTATTAAATTTCTTTAAAATACCTTTTAATTTATTATTAATTTTAGTAAGTTTTATTTTTTCAGATTTTTCATACTTGATTATTTCATAGTAGGCGGGTCTATTATAACCTAAATTACTAATAATATCACAAATAGATATACCTTCTAAGAAAGGGTTAATTATCTTATCTAAAGTAATATCTAATTTATAGTTATAATTACTTAAGTAATCATTTAGAGTCTTAATAAGATTAGTATTATCTTTAATAAACCAAGTGGAGTAAGACTTATTATCGCTTAAGAAGGAAGTAAATACTTCCAACTTTTTAATTTTAATAAATTCTTTAGTATATTTTTCTTGATATGCATAATATAAGTTGTCTTTTAGACGATAATTTTGATATTTGATTTTTAAGAATCTTT
>CAKORQ010000173.1 GCA_934101445.1 uncultured Bacilli bacterium
ATTTATTTTTATTATTCTTACTGCCTCTAATAATTTAATATTATTTATATCACGACTGGTCTTACCTTTGGAATTTTGCATCTCTTTTAATAGTAAAACATAATCGTCAAAACTCTTTGGATTCAATATTGGATCTACTTCCCAATCAAAAATGAAATTCAGAGTCTTTAATCTACTAATTTGGTCAACCTCTAAGTCTGGAGCTTTTGAATCCTGATTAGCTTTGCCTTGTCTAAAGGCACAGACATATTGTCCTATCCGAATTAAGCCTGGTTCCTTATATTCATCTTCATTTATGATGATAACTTTGCCATTTTCCCTTTTTGCTTTCATTTTCACTAATCGAAGAATAAAATTACCGTCAGTTTCGATTACCTTTAATTTGTCAGTCCGAACAAGACTATTTATATCAGCTCCCTGACTTTTTAAAATGCTTAAATAATTAAATATCATATCAAAAGTAGACTCAGGCGATGCTAACTCATCTATTTCTTCTTTTAAATCAACAAAATCACGGACGGAACTTTCAACTTGTAAAAATCCTTGTAAGAATTTTTCTTCCTTCTCTTCTATTTCTTTTACTTTTCTTTGTCTAGTTGGTTCGTCTATTTTGATATTCCATAAGTCAATTTGGGAGCCTAATCTTAAGATTTCTTCTATAACTCTCTTATATTTAACATTATTTAATTCCTCAGGATTATTAAAATATTTAATATAACGATATAAAATTACATCTAACTTTAGACCATAATTTTTTTCTTCTAAAATACTACTATTTTTATTTGGAAGTTTACCAGCATTATCATTTATCCAGATCATGATTTGCTTAAAATCTTCTAAATCATTTATTGGAGATTGATTTCTTTTTAAGTTAACGGTGTTTATATTGTTAACTAAGTCCATTACTATTGGACGGTCTTCCTCAGTAAATACTTGACAATCAGGATAAGAATGAATACATCTACCTAACTGTTGATAGAATAGTATTCTTGAATCAACACTTAATGGACGCAACCAGACAATACCTTTGACGCCTTTTAAGTGCGCACCTTCATTTAATTTATCCATAACAAATAATAACTTGGGTTTACCATTGGTATCTTTATTAAAATTATCTAATTCTTCTTTATTTTTACTATTACTATAATAACTTAGAAGCGAATTAGTATCGACCATATCGGAAGTATAAGCTTCTATTCTTTCTTTTAAGGTACTTCTATCTAGTTTCTTCCAACCCAAGTGTCTTGCTATAGTGCTTACTACAGTACTATTAAATGTATTTAAAGCAGCTGGTTTATGTTTAATTTTAACCATATCTAGCAGCATAATATTATCTTGTTCTTTACTTAAGAAGTCCTTATCTTCACTAGATAATTCTTGTTTTTCAACAATTTTATTATAAATAGATAATAACTTTTCGCCATTAGTCTTCATATATTCATTAGAATATAAGTACTGTCTAATTAAAATCATGTAATCTTCCATTATCGCTACAGCCTGTTGTTTACTAACTTTACTACCGTCTTCACTATTATAATAGGTACCATCTTTATTACGTCCAACTGGTAAAAAAACAACATATTTACCATCTGGGCTTAAATTATCAGCAAGTATTTTTTCAATACCCTGACTTTGTTCAACACTGCGACATAATTGTTCATATTTAGAGAAGGCTTTGGCTTTTTTCTCGCCATCATCTAGCATATTAATTTGTTCATACATCTCATCTAAAGTACCATCACTTTTATATGAATATAAACAGTTAATGAATTTGGGATTAGGTAAAAGTCCGGCTTTGATGGCTGATTCCAAGTTTTCATTAATAGCCAACTCTCTATTTAATTCTATTTCGTCATCAGAATAGCCAAAATATCTTGCCCAGTAAACAGCCATATCTTTATCATCACGGTCGCGTTCTGGTGTAGCAGTTAAACCAAGGACTTTTATTTTCTCTTGATCTTGATTTGCCATCAATTCATTAACAAACTTTGACCATTCCTGGGCCCCGCTTCGATGAAGTTCATCGAGGATAATAAAAGCATATTTATCATTATATTTAGCTTTTAGATTATTAGTTTTTTTGTCTTTTAAATCTTGATAAGTAGTTAAAGTTAAATTAGGAAATAAGGTATGATAATCCGTATAATCAAAGAACTCATAAATATAATCTTCAATTTGATTTAAAATAATATCATTGGGAGCAATATAAAGCATTTTAGCATCTTTACGGTCTAACATTTCAGATAGGGCTAAGAAACTTTTGCCCGAACCAGTAGGCATAACTGCAGTAGCAAAGTTATTTTTAGCAAAAACCTCTTCTGTTTTTTGGTAAGCCGCTCTTTGGAGTTTTCTTAACGGTAAATTATATTCTTTTAGATTATTATAGCCAATATAATCTTTTAATTGGTCTAAGATGATATCAGAATCATTCGTAAAATCTTTGCGATTGGCTATTAAGGAAGCAAACATGGAAGTAGCAATCGAGCCATCATCACTTAGAGCTTTAACTTTTTCATAATAATCCATAAAATTATGACTTACTAAAGCATTAACTATCTTTCTTCTTTGCATCTCATTAAAGTTAGTTTTAAGATTTAAAGACTCTAAATCGATGGCATCAATTAAACCATTGGCATACCATTCTTCTTTGTCTTGAGGCTTTAATTCTTTATCACTTATATATTTAGTAAATAAAGTATTAAAAGCAATTGTGGGATTAGTAAATAAATTATACATATCTTGGACTTGTAAATTATTAACATAATCATAAAGACTTTGATAATTTTTAGGTAAATATAAAGCCAC
>CAKORQ010000174.1 GCA_934101445.1 uncultured Bacilli bacterium
GTTAAAGTAAAACTTGATTTTATCAAAGAACATCTAAGTTTAAAAGACTTAAATGATATTGAAATTTTAAAGGATAATATACCATTTGATACAAAAATAATTCGTGATGGTCAAGAAACATTTATAAAAGGATACAGTATTGCTCACAAAAATTGTGAATTATCTAACGCTCATCAATTAAAAATAAAAAAAGACATGATGAAAAAATGTAAATATGTATTAAATAAAGTTTATAAAAATAAATATGATGATATAACTAATATGGACATTGAAAATGCAATTACTTTTATAAATTACTTGTTTGAAATAAAAAAAGAATTCCCTTTATTTTCTAAAGAAATAACAAAGATTCAAGATAATATAAATTTAACGGAATGTTCATTTGAACAATTCGCCAATATAATTAAACAATTATTAACTATTTATCATTGCAATAGTAAAAATGGCAACTTAAAGGAATTTGGTTTAAGTGACAGAATTGGTCGACTTTCAAGCTTTAACATAACTGGTGGAGATTTTATATTTACCTCAGTAACTGGTCTAAAAGAGAAAACAGCAAATTATGATGGTGAATAAATGAGCTTCCGAACAGTTGTAATAACTAGACAATCTAAAATAAGTTATAAAAATAGATTTCTAGTAGTTAAACAAGATAATGATGAAAAATACATTCATCTATCAGAAATAGATACAATCGTAGTTGATTATATCTCCGTATCTATTTCTGCTTATCTTTTAAAAGAAATTGCTGATGCCAAAATAAATATGATATTTTGTGATGAAAAACATAATCCATTTGGTGAATTATCTTCTTATTATTCTAGACATAATACAAGTAAAAAAATAAAAGAACAAATAAAATGGACTAACAAATGTAAAGATGACTTATGGATGAAAATAGTTAAAAATAAAATTCTTAATCAAAGTTTAATGTTAAACAAAATAAAAAATGATAAATATGATTTATTAACAAGTTATATTGATGAAGTCGTAAGTGGCGATAAAACTAATAGAGAAGGACACGCAGCCAAAGTCTATTTTAATGCTTTATTTGGTAAAGACTTTGTAAGAAATAATAATGATAATATCAATTCAGCCCTAAATTACGGTTATGCTATACTTTTATCAACCATAAATAAAGAAGTAATTAGTAACGGTTATTTAACTCAATTAGGAATTCATCATAAAAATGAATTTAACGAATTTAATTTAAGTTGTGATTTAATGGAACCATTTCGAGTAATTGTTGATAATTTTGTTTATTTTAATCAAGAAAGAGAACTAAATACTAATTATAAATTGGATATAGTTAATATTTTAAATAACTCCTATAAATATCAAAATAAAAGTTATACTTTAAAAGATATTATCGGCTTATTTGTTAAAAATACTTTAAATAATATCAATAATACCGATGAATATAAGGATTTTATATATTATGAGGGATAGAATAGTGCGAACAATAGTATTTTTTGATTTACCTAATATTTATGCCAAAGATAAAAGAAATTATTTACGATTTCGAAAGTATTTACTAGGAGAAGGCTTTGTTATGATGCAAGAATCAGTTTATTCTAAATTAGTATTAAATAATAATCAATCCGAATTATTACTTAGTAGATTAAGAAAAAACGCTCCTAAAAAAGGTCTTATTCAAGTTTTAACTATAACTGAACAGCAGTATTCTAAGATAGAATATATAATTGGTGAAAGTAATAGTAAAATTATAAATAATGAAGATAGGTTAATAGTATTATGAATTTGAGTGTTGATTATTTAGATAACAAAATAGTATTTGCAAATGAGTATATAAATGCAGTTGAAATCGAAAATAAAAGATATTTTTATCGTTTTGTTAATGATTTATATTCTGTATATATAAACGGTTATAGTGATAATTTAAAATTTATTCAAGATAATAAAGAAATAAACATGAATGGTAAAATTAAAGTATTTATTAATTATTTCGATTTTCAGTTTGATTCTAAAAAATATACTAATGAAATATCTAGGTTTGTAAGTAATTATATAAATGAAGAAGATACTAAAAATTTAATTAATTTATATGGTAAAATGACTAGAATTTATAAGAAGGCTTTAAATGATATAGATTTATCTTTATATGTTGAAAATGATATAAGTATAGATAATATTAATAAGTTAATAAAATTAGGAATAAGTTCTAAAGAAGAATTATTAGATAACTTAATGTTGTTAATTGATTTGGAACATACTTTGAAAACTAATAATTTCTTAGTGTTTGTAAATTTAAAACAGTATTTAACTAAGGATGAAGTAGTAGAATTATATAAATATGCTATTTATAATGAAATTACGATTATGTTAGTAGATTCTATATGTCATGGTGTAACTTTAAAAAATGAAAAAAAGTATATAATAGATGAAAATTTAGATGAGTTTATGTTATAATGGGCTTAGTTGATATAGAAAAAGGTACCATTTATGTAACATTGTTCTATGGATGTTAAGATATAGTTCTAGAATTTGAGGTTTTAGTTCTATGTCATCTTAAATGGTATTAAAACAATCCATTTTTTTTGTTGATTATGCCTCACGTTTTAGTTCTATGTCATCTTAAATGGTATTAAAACAGCATTTAATAAATTCAAAAAACTAAAAGTGTTTTAGTTCTATGTCATCTTAAATGGTATTAAAACCTAGTGGTTCTAGCTTTTGGAATTAATAGTGTTTTAGTTCTATGTCATCTTAAATGGTATTAAAACTTATAAAGTTAGAGATGTAGGAACAGTTGCGTTTTAGTTCTATG
>CAKORQ010000175.1 GCA_934101445.1 uncultured Bacilli bacterium
AAATTTCTCAAGTATTATATCATAAAATTTTAAAGTTGGAAAATTTTATTGAATTAATTTCTTTTTAGTACTTTTTTTAGTCATTTTAATAATATAATCATACCATTTTTGGTGTTCCTCGTCTGTAAAGTAGCATTTATATATATTTAAAGCAGCAAGTTTTAATTCTAATTCGTCATGAACTTGTAAATTTTCCATCTGGGCTTTAAAATTATCATTTTCTACAAATCCGGATAAATCACTCTTTAAGAAATCAACAATTATTTCTTTTTGGTTATTATAAACCTTTCTTATACTTAAAACCCATCGTTTTATTTTTAATAATATTTTCTTTTTCATTTAATTTTTATCAATCATAAGATTGAATCCTTTCTTAATGAATTATATTGTACCATATTGCTATTTTTTCGTAAATAACTTAAAATAATTTTAGAAAGGATAGGATTTCTTCTGGCACGAATAAATGCTAACTTGCATAAAATTAAGTAGTGGATAATTTTGGGAAGGGTGATGTTTATGAATTTTCCTCCTAATATTAATCCGGAACTTTTCTCTATTTTAGGAGCCGTTACTGGCCTTATAGTTGAGGGTGATTATACCGCCAACGAATTAAACTCTATTGGCAACTGGATAATTTTAGTAGGACAATTTATGTTAACCACTGCCGCTCAACAGCAACTAATAAATGGTCGTTATCAAAATAACAATGTTAGCCGCATTAGAAGTGATGCCAAAGATCATGTGACTAATAACAAGCCCTATTCTACGCAAGAACAACTCCAAGAACTAGCTAATTATCTAAAAAAATTGGAAAAAAAGATAGAAGAAATCGTAAAATAATTATGAAAATAATATCTAAAGTACTTAATATCTTGGTAACTATATTTTTAATGACTAATATTATTGTAGTTTTTTTAATTAATATTCACTTTGCTAATTTAGGCGTAATAAAATCTGCTACTAACGAATTAACTCCTGATGTCAAAATAAATGATTTGCTTATCTATCAAAAACAAGATGTTTATCAAGAAAACGATATAATTATTTATGCTATTAAAAATAAATATTCTCTGGCTAAGATTAAAAGTACTACTAAGTATTTGACTTATATTAAAGACAACACCAATAAAGAATATAATCCCATAAGTAATGCTGATATAAAAGGTAAACCTTTAGTAATATTAAATGCTACTCATATAATCATTTATTTTATAATTATCTTTGCTTGTTTAATATATTTAGTTATTAATATTTTACTAGGTGTTAAAGAAATGAAAAAGAACTCTGATATTACTTCTTAGAGTTCTTTTTATCTATAGTATCATCACTAATAACTACAGCATCAATTACATCTTTATTTTTACTTCTTTTTTTCTTTTTTTCTTCTTTAGTCATTGTTTCTTTTACTACACTTTTACTGGTTAACCAGCCAAATGTTTCTAAGGCTGCATATATCATTAAAACAAGCCCGATTGTTTGGAATGCTAAATTAGATTCTAAAATCGTATAAAGTCCGGCCAATATTAAAAGCAAAGATATAATTAAAAGACTAACAAATTTAGTATTACCTTTCTTTTCTATTTGCATAGCATTAGAAAATCGAATGATTCCACTTAATAAAATCCAACCACCAATAAAAAAACGTACCATCGCCTCAACAAAATTAGGAGCAAAGAAAAATATTGAGCCAATTGCCATACAAGTAAGACCAGCCACCATTGGAATTGCTGATACGCCACTATTTTGCCTTACTAAAATATAATTTTTAATACAAGAATATAACCCAAATAAAATTAATATTCCCCCTAAAATACGAGAAATAACAACCACCATTGTCCCCGGATTAGTAAACATAATCGCCCCTAAAATAAAAAATAAAATGGCACTAACAAGGGAACTATTGTTATTATAAGATTTAACTTCAATTCTCATAAAAAACCTCTTTTCTTATCTATGATTATACAATAAATAAATCGCCATGGCTAGTAATTATATCTTTATTTAGTCTTCTTTTTCTTATACTATATAATATATATATACTTAATATATAGGATTTTCCTTATTATATATACGTTCAATTTATAAACTATCCCAAATCAGGGTGGGTGGGTTGGGAAGTAATCCTAAGTCCTCTAAATAAATATTCTGAAAACTTCACAAAATTTTCAAATAAATACTCATTGCCAATATTACCCAATTAGTGTATGATACGTAATAGGTGATGGCTGTGTCCTTAGAAAAATCATACCTCTATTTAAAAAAAATCTTAAAAGAAAATGCTACTATTGTAATCGGTGTCTCCACGGGTCCTGATTCCATGTGCTTATTATCTCTTTTAGAAAAAATTAAATCAGAAATCCCGGTTAATATTATAGTTGCCCATGTTAATCATCACGTTCGCAAAGAATCGGCGATAGAAGAAAAATATATCCAAGAATACTGTTCCAATCATCAATTAATATGTGAAATAGCCAATCTAACGCCAACAAAAACTAATTTCGAGGCGACGGCTCATCAATTTCGTTATAATTTCTTTCAAAAATTAATTCTTAAATATCACGCTAACTACTTAATGACCGCTCATCATGGTGATGATTTAATAGAAACGGTCCTAATGCGAGAAATTAGAGGCTCATCTTTAAAAGGCTACGCAGGTATCGCCTTAAATGAGGACCATGAAACCTTCAAACTTGTAAGACCTCTTCTTTTCTATACTAAAGATGCAATTTTATAATATGCCGAGGAAAATAAAATTAAATATTTTATTGATAATACCAACTTTTTAG
>CAKORQ010000176.1 GCA_934101445.1 uncultured Bacilli bacterium
CCCATAAAATTTTCTTCCTTCTGCCATCTACTATGGTCCTCCTTTGTTTGCCACAGGAGTTACCATATATATCATATTATCTCGAAACTCCTGCCTTATTAATAATTGTGAAATAAAGCATGAATTTCCTGAAATAAGATATGAGTAAGACATCAGATTGTTATATTTCTAGTAGCCTCTATCTATAACACTCCAACAGACTTGATAAAAGAAAATATGCTTTGCAACAACTATATCATTGTTGCAAAGCATTGACAATTGCGTAGTGAAAATTTTATAGTACCATCAGTATCTCAGTTGCATTTCTATCTGATCTCTTACTTGTTTATTATTGATACTACAATATATTATTCAACATCAATTATAATATTTTCATCTTTATCTTCTGGATCCCCAGCAGAAAAATCACCTTCAAAAAACATTTTATATGCCCTATCAGCAATAATTTTTGTTTCGGCAAAATCTAATCCACCATTAATTACCGCACCTACACCCGGGATCATTTTACCAAGATTAACGATGCCCTTTTCACCCATTTTTGTGATAAATCTAAAACCAATTTTTTGATTAATTTTAGTCAATGCTTTTCCAGGTATTTTTTGAATAGCTTTTTCAGCAACCTTAACACCTACTTTAATACCGGCATTTTTGACTACTCCATTTACTGATACTCCAGCAAGACAAGCATATATAAAAGTCTGTACCTGATCAGCATTTAAATCATATCCTGCCAAATATGCTGTGCATGCTATCATCCTTATCTGAACATATAATACACTTCCTATGTTCGCCGGAATACTGACAGGCAATGTAACTACACCACCAAAACCAGTTATAAATCCCGATGTAGTGCATTTTGCAATTTGATTTTTTAGCATGATCTTTGCAGCCTTTTGAGGATCCTTTGCCTTCCTTACGTACTCATTTGCAAACTGCTCAATTGGAGGACTTACTTTATTAATACCATGTAGTGCTTTATCGTAGCATGTATCTAACATCTTCATTACATCTGCTTGCGTTATTAATTTTGCCATCATTTAGTCCTTTCTTACAACTCTCTTATTGTAAATCAATCTTGCATTCATACCATCCACAGAAAGCATTTGCATTCATTTCAAGATTCTTTTTCATACACATTTTTCTACGCTGATCATCAAACTCCCATTGATTAAAACGAGGATTTCTCGGCTTTATTGCACTATTTGACGGATCATACCAATGTTTGCAAAATGCACATTTTTTCGTTCTTTCAATATTTACTATCATACCTACCTCATACCACCAATTTATCCCACATATCCGCCTCTTGCAGGAGTTCTTCAATAAACCGGTGTTTTTCCTCTTCCTCCTTCGAATCTGTTTCTTTCTGCCTGTATGCACAAGCTGCCAGATAATCCTGCATATAATATCCGTTTACAATATTCAATGCCCAGATTTCAGGAATGTCGCATTTTTGCTGCAGTTGCACACTAAGCTCTCTTTGTACGATCGTGTCATTAAAAATTTTTAATTCCCGTAGGTACTGTCTTTTCTGCTGGTACACTTTGCAGATGTCTTCATTTAATTCCTGCTTCACCCTTCTCTCCCCCTTTTCTTCATATTTTATATAATGGCATCAATATTATTTATTACAAAACTAATTCTATCACTATTTTCATAAAATTACCACCATTAGTTAACATTATATATAAGGTGGTGATTTTATATATGTCTACAAAAAACTCATTAAATTCCTCCATAGGATCTCGTATTCAGCTCATTCGGAAAAAGTCTGGCTTAACGCAAATGGCTTTTGCTGAAATGATAGGTGTCTCCACACAGTATATTTCTGACCTGGAGCGTGGCGTAGTAGGAGCTTCCGTTTCAACCATTGTGAAGATCAGTGATACACTTAATGTCCCAACAGACTATATCCTTCGAGGCATAGATCCTGCTACCGAAAAACCGATTGATCTGTTTCTGGCGATCAGTAAATACAATACGGATCAACAGAAGCTTATTTTAGATGCCATCAAAAACTTTCAGAGTGCTTTTTCCTACTCTAAAGACACGCAGACAAAATAATCTATATAAGTTCCTACTTCTGTAGTTACTTTAACATTTCACCCTGACACTACCTGTCTATCTGAAAATATTTTATGATACAAAAAAAGAGCATCCACTTGGATACTCCTTTTCGTGTAAAAAATAAGAGCGCGAGACGGCGCACGAGGTCCGGTGGACCTCGGTTTTGCGCGGACCGAAGCCCACTTCATGTGGGCTGAGACCTCGAACTTGGTATGAATTTTAATTCATGCCATTGTGAAGAGCCCTTTCGGGCTCTTCTTACACGAAAAAAGGGGCATCCTCTTGGATGCTCCTTTTCGTGTAAAAAATAAGAGCGCGAGACGGCGCACGAGGTCCGGTGGACCTCGGTTTTGCGCGGACCGAAGCCCACTTCATGTGGGCTGAGACCTCGAACCTGGTATGAATTTTAATTCATGCCATTGTGAAGAGCCCTTTGGGCTCTTCTTACACGAAAAAAGGAGTATCTTTCGGATACTCCTTTTCGTGTAAAAAATAAGAGCGCGAGACGGGACTCGAACCCGCGGCCTCGACCTTGGCAAGGTCGCGCTCCACCAACTGAGCCACTCGCGCATGTTTTTGCATGTTGCCATGCATTGAAGGTATTAAGTTAATAATATATTCTTCTCTGCGTTATTTCAGAGAAGCGGGTGATGGGAATCGAACCCACGTATCCAGCTTGGAAGGCTGGTGTTCTACCATTGAACTACACCCGCAT
>CAKORQ010000177.1 GCA_934101445.1 uncultured Bacilli bacterium
GGTATGAAGATAATTAAAATCTTTATTAGAATTATCTTTGATTTTTGATATATCATCATCTTTTACTTCTACAAATATATAGTAATTATCCGATAACTTATATATTTCAATTAAATAATTGCCTTCATTATAAGTATAAGAAGCATCTATTAAAAGAAAATTATTTATCTGATAGCCGTCATTATTCGGATAGTAGTAAATTCGACCACCAAATTTTCTAAATATAGCATATGCTGGCTCAGCGCTAGAATAATAAAGGGTATTTTTATGATTGCATTCTCTTGATGCCAGACAGGCATTAGCTGGAGAAGGAAACTTAACCGAACTTAGAATTACATCAGCCTCAAAAGTTCCCATATATGCTAAAATTATTTGGGCAATAATTATTAACCATTTAAATTTATGATTTAATCTCCTCTTTTTATAAACATGTAATTTCCATATTAAATAGGCTGCTGCTACTAGTCTTATTACTAAAATTGGCGTTATATCAAGATAAGTCCCCATTAATCCTAGACTAGAAATAAAACCAGCCGTTGTTACTAGAGCCAGTACTGCATATATATCCATAGCCATAAATATTTTATTATTATTCTCTTTTGATAAATTCATAAGTTACTTAATTCCTTCTATAAAATTAATTTTAAAAATATAAACAATAAGTTCAATCATTTTTATCAGCCCCGACAAAGGTTAGAGAATTATCAATGTGTTTTTCATCTTTAAAATTTGAAAAATCATGATTACGCATTTGATTAAGTGCAAACGACTGAATAGCAAAATCTAGTGCCACATCCCCACTATTTATTTCTGCTTTTTCCAAGTTATAATCTTCATATTGTTTAAGTATCATATCGGTTAATTCTCTACCATCATCCCAGATTCTTAGTGGTACACAATGGGTACGATAATAAGGTATATATTCATTTTCTGGTGGCGTAATATCAAAGTTTCCTATATAAAGCAAGTCATCTGGTATTCTATACTTAAATGCCCATAGTTTCATAATATAAACATAGATTAAATTATATTTATCAGGTATTAAACCGGCTACATCAGTCGGATATTTGAAATTTTCTAAATCGTAACCGCAGCCAAAGACTTTGATATACTCTAAGTTTTCTATTTCATCGTATGAGGCTGGTATTTCTTTTTTAGCAGTTATTTTTATTCTAAAATATTTTATAGTACGACTATTGGTTACCCAATCTTCCTTTTTAATATCACATTTGATAAAAATTAAATATCTTCCATTATAATCTGGATATTTATTACTATTAATTTTGTAAACAAATACATCTCCTGCTAACCAATTTTTTAATTTTGTTTTATCATTTTTAATCATTACTAACCCTATCCTTAAACTTATTTTATCACGAAAAAAGAACTAAGTCTAAATAATTATTACCTTAGCTCTTTTATAGTATTTAAATTAATTATGTTTCTTTTCCTTAAATTCGATTTTTTCATCATTTATCTTTACTTCATAATTATCAAAATCATTAATTATCTTGCCATAAAAATTATATATTTTATAACTTGGATCATAAGCAAGTTTTAATAGTTCAAAATCGCTATCTGCATTATCTTTTACATTATCTATTTTACCGTCGCCAGCAATATTAACACTGACAAAGTATTTTTTATCTTCTAATTGATAAACATAAACGCCATAATTACCGTCGTTATAAAAATATGTCTCATAATGCTGTTTATAATCATAATTCCAATAATTATTTTCTAACTTAAAGTAAGCGACGTAAAATCCCTTAAAAAATATATATTCGTTTTCTTTACCATAGAAAATAGTGTTGCTTGCACATTGCCCATTATATTTACACATATCTATAGCGTTATCAAATTTTCTAAAAAGAGAAACAGTGCCTTCAAAAACCACAGAAAATATAATTATTAACGGATATGATATTCTTAACCACTTTCTTTGTTTTCTAGTTAAAAACTTATCGGAAAAATACTTATTTAATGATATCACCGTTATAATTGCGGCAATAAAATCCATTCCTTGTAAGTCATTAATTGTAGAAAATGTCATATTTGCCCTAATCATAGAAATTCTAGCTAGCCAATACAAAACACAAAAAGCAACTGCAATAATTGAATAATCTTTTTTCATCTTATTAACTCTCCTTTATTTATCTAACTAGAATATACCATATAATTTAAGTAAATAATAGAAAAAAGAGACTTTAATCACATAATATGAAATAAAATCTCTTTAATGTTATATATATTATTGTTTATCTTGTTTTTTAGGACCTACATAAGTTAGGGTATCTCTGTGTTTTTTCTTATTATTTTCAGGATTTATTGGGTGTTCTTTAAAGTATTCATCACTTCTTCTTTTCACATCATCAAACACTTTTAATAGTTCAAAGTAATAATTATGAGCTCTGTAATTTCCTTCCTCAGTGTAAATATTTCCTTTTTTTAGATTGTACCGTTCATATTTATCTATAATGTAATCTTGAGCAAAGTCATAATAGCAATACGCATATCCTGAAAACCCATCATAGCAGTGAAATTCATTTGGCTCTGATTGCATTTTGTAATTTCCAATATACATAAAATTATTTAATACATCTTTTCTTTGAAAGTGAATAACATAAGTATAATCATAAAGAAAGCCATATTCATCTGGTACTTGTTTTACAACCTTTGGATTACAATAATTATATGAAGTATAAACACCAACTATATATTTCAATTCATTTAAATCATCAAGGCTCTTTGGTATATTGTTATCCTTAGTTATTTTGACTCT
>CAKORQ010000178.1 GCA_934101445.1 uncultured Bacilli bacterium
CTTGTAGATCTTGTAAATAACCTTGCATAAATTGGGATACTTCATTTAAATTCATCCCAGTAAAATCAAAATGAGAAAAATCGATTACTTTTAAGTCTGGATTTTCAATTAAAATATCTCGATACATTTCATATAAAATCTTAGGAGTTATTACTTTTCCTTCACTAATACCGTAATTAATAGTGCTAAAAGTTCCTCTTTGCGTAATCTTACCGTCACTGGCTCCTACTACGATAGAAATATCACTATTCATATAATCCTTATGTTCTTTAAAATAGTTAGAAACATAATATAAATAATTCTGTTTAGAGGCTAAATCAACACATTTGGCTTGCTTTAAATTACAATAAGCAAAATAAAACTCTAAAGTATCAGTATCATCATCACTTAAAGTACTAAGGTCAATAGGGTTACTATGGATAAAATTAATTATTTTATCTTGATATTTAAGAATATTAGTTATTGCGATAAGACAATCATTTAGATATACTTTAATATTAAAAGAATTAACATATTTTATTAAATCTAGGACTGTCGTATCATCAAAATAAAGATTACTTTCTTGAATATTTTTATTTAAACTGGCTATTTTATGACTTCTAGAAATTGGATCTAATTTAGTTAAAGGTTCAATGGTGTTTTTCTTAAGGGTATAATATTCTTTTACACAATATAAATAGCCTCGATATAGTACGGGAAATTTCTTTTGTAAATCAGCAGGAGTCTTTAATTTTTTTAATATTTTAAGTTTTAATAAGGCTTCTTCTGTTAAAGCCTTTCTATATTCCGCATCAGAGTTGTAATTTTTCATATTTAGATTAATATTTAAATCTCTTTTAATACTTTCATAAAAACCGTGTTCAGAAATTTCAATTCGACGCTGTAAGGTATTAAAGTCGGTAACAATAGCAATAGCCATATTAAATTCGAGGCCAAACAGAATTTGAGATTGGTAACGGATAAAACCATTGTAATTTTGAAAGGTTGTATTTAAAATTTGGAGCATTTTTTCTTGATCTTGGACATTATTTATTAAATCCTCATAATCTAAAATTACGGGTGCATCAATAGGTATGCCTTTATTTATACTAGCATTTATATTCATCTAAATTCCCCCTTTAAATTTAAGTAATCCCTACTTTAGCACGCAATTTACTCATTGTCAAGTTTATTATGACGATTATTTTTACCTTATTTAATCAAAAAATGCCTTAAGTTAATAAGACATTTATTATTTTAAAACCATTAATTATCCTAAACGATAAGGATTATTCAAACTACCATCCCCACTTACAATCTTAACATCTTCATTTAAATATAAAGAAGGATAGATATTATAAGTAGCAGTTGGATAGATAGCATTTATGGCATTATTACCAGCAACTCGATAAACAAAGCCTTCTTTTTCTTGATAACTATCTAGGACAAAGAAACCATTTTCTTTAGAAAGATATGATTTGGAAGAACAAGTACTAAATTCATTAATCTTAGTATCCTTACAATCATCTTTTAACGATAAAATATAATCACTAATATTTATTAAGCCGATATTAAAGTTAGCCATATTACCATAGGCGGTATCATTATACCAGTTACTTATGGTTTGTTTATTATCTGTATTAGCATTAAGACGCCAAGTACCAGTGGTAATCATATTACGAGTTTTATCATTTTTTAACCCGGTTTTAGAAAAGTCTAGAGTAAACGTTTCGTTATTTTTATTAGTATAAGAATAATTACTTGAAGCATTATAATAAGCCTCATTTAATAGTTTATAAATACTGGCTTCTAAAAAATCAAATTCTCTATTATTATTCCATTCAAATTCAGTTATATCTTGATTAGTAGTAGTATTTTTAGCCGTTAAGGGCGCATCTTTTACTATTTTTAGATTATACTTATTCTTTTTAGTAACATCAGATACTTTACTTACACTTACTATTCGCCATAGTTCACAAGTATTAGTATCTGATTCATTATCACAGTTAAAGTAAATATAATTTAGAGCATCATTGCCATAATAACGAAGAATATCATTTTCATCTAAGTAAGTTTTATTTTTTTCTTTTAAAGTATCAAGACCACTGGTTAGATTTATTAGTTGTTCTCCGGCGGTATCTTCATAGTATAATTTACATAAAGAATTCTTAGTAAGACTCTCAATGGTATATGTATTATTATCTTTATCTATATTTAAAGTAGTACCATTATTACATTCATAATTAGTTATATTAAGACCGGCTATATTACTTTTAGTATTATTTATATAATATTCATAAGTTATTTTAGGTTTTCTAGTTAGAATAAAGATAATTATACCAATAATGACTACGAAGAGGAGGGCTATTATAATAATAGTCCTAGTCTTTTTAGCATTTTTATTTAGGAAAGTTTTTTTCTTACTTTTCATTTTTACCTCCATTTGTTATCACCACATTTATAGTAGCCATCTGAAACGGTTGTATCAGTATAACTATCACATACTTCGTTTACATGACCACAGTCACCAGTACTTCCAGAACCGCCAGAACTCCAATTACAACCGGTATAATTTCCATAATTAGGATCGTATGTACCATAATTACCACCCTCACCAGGTCCACCACAGTTATCGCCATCTGGCATTGTATAGTTTTTACCATCTTCACAGTTTGTTACTTCGCCATGAGTACTATTACAAGTTGATTCAGTATGAGTTTGCTCACAATATTTTTCTTCTTCATAACGATAGAAGTTTTTAGAGGCACTACTAGTATTTCCGGCCTCATC
>CAKORQ010000179.1 GCA_934101445.1 uncultured Bacilli bacterium
GGTGTATGGTGAGGTCTGGTATAAGGCTAGTATAAACGTTCCGAAAAAGTACCAAATAAAATATTATACAGGCCGAAGTCAAACTAATTTCAAACTTGACTTAGGACGTAACGACTATAAAATTCTTCGCAGTAAATATGCTAAATATGATGAAGAGTCTAAAGAGATAATTAGCATTTTAGGGAAAAAACTTTTAAAAACTAAAGAAAAAGAATATACTTATAAAGATGCTTATTATACTCAAGAGGAATTAAATAGTAAAATTGAGGAAATAATCAGTACCAAAATCAATTTAAAAAAAGAACAGGGTGAAGCAATTTTATATAAAAATGTTTTGAAAAAGACGGAGTTTGATAGTACAATAGATGTAGAAGTATTTATAACCGCGTTAGTAATACTTTCAGAATAGATAGTGAGGATTTATGTTTAATGAAGCATTCCATAACATTGTAAATAGTGCTTTACCAATGTTAATTATATTTATAGTTGTAATTTGTACAGTAAGAATTAGTTATATAAAAAGTACTAATCAAAAAATTGTTTTGCATAATGAAATATTTAATTTGCTTTTTATAATATATATATTACTTTTATTTGAACTTTTAACAGGAACTGAAAATTCTTACGGTAGTGGTATGAATATTATTCCTTTTAAAGAAATAATGCGCTATAAATTTGGGAGTAAAATGTTTATCTATAATGTTTTAGGTAATATTTTAATATTTGTTCCTTTTGGGTATTTTATTTCTCGTTACGTTAAGCCAAAAAAAGTTTTTCCTATAATTGTTGATGCAATAATTACCAGTATTACGGTGGAGACTGTCCAGTTAAAAATAGGACGTTCCTTTGATATCGATGATGTAATGTTAAATATGGTTGGAGCTGTTTTGGGTTATTTTGTTTATATTGCTTTAGATGCTATTTATAAACATTTACCTAAAATTTTACAGAAAGACTTTATTTATGATGTTATTTCTCTTATAATACTAGTTATGTTTATTTTATATGCAACAAATATTTTAGATTTAAGGTGGTTTTAATGGAAAATAATTATACGATTGTTGATAATGATTTATACAAAGATTATGCTTATTTAGACAAGGTAATTAATAAAACTTTAGAAGAAGAACATGTTACAGGGGCTGTTTTTTCAATAATCTTTGTTACTTTAGATGAAATACATAGATTAAATAAAGAATATCGGGGTATTGATAGACCAACCGATGTTATTTCGTTTGCCTTAGAAGATAGTGCTGATTTTGAAGTCAGTGGCTTGCGAGTTTTAGGTGATATCTATATTTGCATTGAAAAAATGAAAGAACAAGCCCAAGAATATGGTCATAGTAAAATGCGAGAGTTATCATTTTTAACTTGTCATGGTCTTTTGCACCTTTTAGGTTATGATCATATGGAACCGGTTGCCGAGAAAATTATGTTCGGCAAACAAGATAAAATTTTAGAAGAATTGGAGATTACTAGATGAAAAGTGGATTTGTAAGTATAATTGGACGTCCTAACGTAGGAAAATCAACCCTTTTAAATAATATTGTTAATTATCATGTGGCCATAACTTCGGATAAAGCCGGCACGACCCGAAATATTATTGAAGGAATTTATAATGATAGCGAAAGCCAAATAGTATTTGTTGATACTCCTGGTATTAATAAACCGATTGATAAGTTAGGTAAAGTTTTAAATAAGCAATCTCAAAGTCAGCAAAAAGAAGTTGATTGTATCTTATTAGTTGTTGACGCTAAAAGTGGTCTTGGTCGTGGGGATCGAGAAATTATTAAAAATTTAAATGAAGATATTCCTACCATTTTAGTTTTAAATAAAATTGATGCTATGAAAAAAGAAGAAATAATAACTAGAATAGTAGAGTATAATGATTTATTTGCCTTTAGTGATATTGTTCCTGTAAGTGCTAGAAGTGGTGAAAATGTTAAAACTTTGATTAGCGTTGTAAGAAAATACTTAACTGATGATATTAAGTACTTTAAAGATGATGCTATAACTAGTAGTTCTATTCGTTTTATGATTAGTGAATATGTTAGAGAAAAATTATTTAACCATTTAGAACAAGAAATTCCTCATGCCATAACTTGCTTTACAACCGGTTATGAAGAAAAAGAAAAAATAGTTAATATTAATGTGGATATTATTGTCGATAGAGAATCCTTAAAAAAGATAATTATTGGGCATAATGGCGAAATGTTAAAAAATATTGGCATGGAATCGCGTAAAGATATTGAAACCTTGGTAGGTAAAAAGGTTTATCTAGAATTATACGTTAAATGTATTCCTAACTGGCGTGATAAAGAATTTATCCTAAAAGACTTAGGATTCTATGAATTTTAAAGTCTAATTAGTTAGAAATAATAAAAGAGAGAAAAAAACTAATTCTTTCTTTTTTTCTAAAAATAGTGAATAAAAAAATAATTCTTGCATCATTATAATAATAGGTGATGAAAAATGAGTAAAGAAGAATTATGGCAATTATTTAAAGAAACAGGAAAGATTGAATATTATTTACAATACAAAAAACAAAAATAAATTTTAAAAAGAAGTGAAAAAATGACTGAAAGTGTAGAAGGAATTATTTTGTATGTAACTCCTTTTAAAGAAAGCAGTGAAATATTACAAGTTTTGACTAAAGAATACGGCCTTATTGGCCTTCTTTGTCGTGGTTCTAAGAAGGTTAAAAGTAAGTTTTTAAATAAAACAAGAATTTATAACTATGCCAAGTTTTTTAT
>CAKORQ010000180.1 GCA_934101445.1 uncultured Bacilli bacterium
AATTTCTTGTGAAATATGTGAAAGTGCCTTGAAATTTACAAAAAGTTAACTTATAATAGAAACTTGCAGGAAGGAGAAGACAAAATGAAAATTGATGAAAAAAGAATTAAAAAATTTGCTGGTAGTGCTTTATTAACGACAGCATTGGTACTTGGAGGCACGATTGCAATTAATGAATATACAGTCAATCACAACGATCGAATTTGCTTGCTAACGAGAATTATTGGCTATCAACATCAAATAGAAAAAATTGATACGGATAAAGATAATATTCGAGATGGGATATTTGCTGAATATAGTGAAATTTATTATGAATCGCCTAAAGATGATTATAGTATTCATTATAAAGATCATAAGGCTTATTTAAATGATAATATTAATAATAAAAGTATGGAAAGTGCACCATTTGTTGAACCTTATGTTCGCTTTATTCCTAATATTGAAATCTATAAAAGAGTGGATATGAATGATTTTAATGATGCCATACTAATAAAAAAGTTGAAATTAAAATAGAAATTAGATAGAAAGAAAAATTGGAGATGGAAGATTTTAGTTTTATCAATAACGGTATAACTTATCATGTAATTGCTACCTATTATGACAGTGAGCATACTAAGAAAAATTATATGATTTATACCGATAATAATTTTAAAGATGGAAAATTGCAAGTATATTATTCTCTTTATGAAGAATGTTCTGATAATAAGATTAAATTACTTGATATGACCACCGCTTTAGAAGAAAAAGTAGGTTTATCATTTTTAAAAACAATTTTAGAAGATATGAATAAATAAGAATGGTTGTCATTCTTTTTTTTCACAAAAATTTAAAGACTGGATTATAATTTGGCAAAATTCGACAAGGTATCTATTATATTATTATCTCAAGAAAAAAAGAGTGAAAATATATGAAAAAAATTTTAGTGCCAGCAGTTATAGCTTTAACTATCGTAAATGTAAGTGCGAAAGGAAAATGTGAGACTCATTATGTCAATACTACCGCAGAAAGCTCTATTACATGCAATATGGTTTGTAACAAAGAAGATTGTGTTGAGACAATAATTATTCCAGCTAATTTTAAAGATAAAGAATTAAAACTAAAATCTAGAATTTTTGTTAATGACAAATATATCTTTATGCCGGGTGAAATTAGAAACTTTAGTTTAAAGATTATTAACTTAAGTAATAATGATTATACTTATCAAAATAATTCTCTATATTTAAAACCTGTTGAAGATGATAAGGAGTATCATAATTTAATAAGTTATAATAAGTTTAAAATTTCTATCCCTATGTATCGTTTATATAACAGTGAACCATTAAAATCTTTGTATGATGGCTATAATCTAAGTGATGATGAGCTAAAAGATGAAAATATCGCGGCTAAATTAAACGAGTTAGGTTATGCCAATGGTATTCAAGATTTAGATAAATACTATATCGACTATTTTAATAAAAATTATAATACTAACTTTGTTTCTTTAGAAGATTTAACTACTACTTATATTAATAAAATTTGGACCAATAAAAGTAAAAATAGTAAAATTAGAGAAACAAATATTAACTTAATTAAATTTTATCAAAATAACTTTTATAATTTTTTATTAACCATGCGCTATAATTATAAAAGTGATTTAGATAATAACATTTATAGTATTGGGGGTTACTCGCGTAAAGAAAAAAGTTATCAAGATTTAAATGCTACTTTATTAAATATTACTCTGCCTAAAACTAGCAAAACCGCTTTAGAACCATTTTTCTTCCATTTAAATGGGCCTTTAACTAGAAATAGTTATGCAGGATTTACTTATGATATTGAAATGGGTATGACTTTTAATAAAGTTTTAAAGTACGGGATTGTTAATGTTTACTATATTGATACTTTAGGTAACTTACTTACGGATAAAATTACTATGCGTGATGAAATTGATGCAGTTTATACTACTGAAGAAAAAAGTCTTGATGGTTATAAATTAGTGCGTGTGGATGGACCAAGACAAGGAACATTTAAAGAAAAATCACAAGAGGTTTATTATATGTATGATATTGATAATACAAGGAATATCTCTAATATTGTTTATTAGGAGCTAAGTTAAAATATGTTAGAAAATAAGAAAATTAGAAGTATTTTAAGTTTATTATTAATTTTAAATTTCATTTTAATAATTATGTGTTTAGTTCGAATAAGATTTAGTTATACTGGGGCTTTAGAGTATACTAATATGGCTAGTAACGAATATAGAAGTGTTTATACTAAGAAAATAAATAGCGATATAATCGGCAGTATTAATCTAGGCAATAAAACTTTTCTTCTAAATCAAACTGATAATAATAACTACTATTTATCTCATAATTATGAGAAAAAAGAAGATCGTTTTGGAGCAATATTTGTTGATTATCGTTGTAGTTTACTTGATGATACTAACTGTTATATTTATGGTCATAGTTCTAAGGATTATGATCTTCCTTTTAATATTTTATTTAAATATCAAGATAAAGATTTTTTTAATAGTAATAATGTTATAACAATTAATTATAAGGGATATGATTTAACCTATGAAATAATTGGTATAACTGACAAGCATGATAATTTAGGAAAGTTTTTATATATTCAAACTTGTAATGAAAGTGCCAATGGTAATATAATTTTAGTTGCGAAAAAAGTCTAAGAATGCTATTATTATAATAGGTGATAGTAATGAGTGTAAATAAAGATACAAAAGAAGATATAGAATAT
>CAKORQ010000181.1 GCA_934101445.1 uncultured Bacilli bacterium
TTATTGTCGTATCGATTATTTTATCTAAAATAGTCATATTAAGACCAATTCTTTTAATATAATCTTTACCCATTTTACTTTCTAAGTAAGTTAAAACTTTATTTAAGTAATAACTATCTAGTTCAAATATATCCATATAATTAATTATAATATCTTCTATAAAATAGAAGCCTTTACTTTTAAGTAAGTTATATATTTCAATAAAGTTATTAGAATCTATAGATTTTAAATAGTCTAAATTATAATTACTATATAAGATATCTAAATAAGTATCATTTAAGTATCTATCAAATATCATTTTCTCGTTTCTCCTTTACCATAAGTATCTATTATTGTTTCTAAAGATATACCATAGTTATCTTTTATATCAATACTACTCATACTAAAGATATCTATTAATTTGCCGGTATTATCTACTAGTTCTAAGTTACTTGCTTCTAAAAAGTTAATCTTACTTATTAATTCTATCTTAGATATTCTTTCAATTATTTCATCATTTATTTTTAAATCAATATTATTATTCTTACATATTTCTTGTTTATATATTTTATCTTCTATTCCTTTATTAAATTTAAAGCCAATACTTAATAAGGTTTGCATTTGGTCTATGGTTAGATATGCTTTGTTATAATATCTGCCCTTTTTTAAGCAATTAATTTTATCTCCTATCGCCATTAAATCATCCTGATTATATTCTATAGCGTTAGCAATTGTCAGTTTACCATTTACCCTTATTTTGCTTTTATGAACAATTTGAAAATCATAACCGATATCTTTTTTTATAATTCTTATTTTATCTGTGACTTTAATTGCATTTATATCTATTTTGTTTTCTTGTAGTTTTTGTAGAAGCAAAACATAATCTTCAAAACTTTTAGGCTCCATTAGAGGGTCTCTTTCTTTTTCGGTTACAACCCTTAGGCCAATATCTTTTAACTGTTTTATCTGCTCAACAGTTAAATCTTTGTCAGCATTACTTTTTCCTCTTTTAAATTTACTAATAGCGAGTCCTATGCCAATTATTTCTACATCTTCACCATATTTATTTCTTGCTTCTTCTCTATTAACAAAATACTCAAATTCATAATCATCATTTATTTTTGTTATTTTCACTACTTCATTTTTTTTAAAATTATTTATATCACGACCGGTCTTATCTTTGGCGTTTTGCATCTCTTTTAAGAGTAAAATATAATCATCAAAACTTTTTGGCATAATTATAGGGTCTCTTTCGTTTTCTGGTACAACTATCAAACCAATGTCTCTTAACCGTTTTACCTGTTCAGCAGTTAAATCTTTAAAACTACCATTACTGCTTTTTCCTCTTTTAAAGTGATTAATAACTATTCCTATGCCAATTGTTTCTACATCTTCACCATATTTACTATTTGCTTCTTCTTTACTAGCAAAATATTCAAATTCATACCCATCATTTATTTTTGTTATTCTTACTACTTCTCTACTATTAATATCATTTATATCACGGCATGTCTTATCTTTAGCCTTTTGCATTTCTTTTAAGAGTAAGACATAATCATCAAATCCTTTGGGTTTCATTATAGGGTCTCTTTCGTTTTCTGATACAACCTTCAAGCCAATGTCTCTTAACTGTTTTATCTGTTCAGCAGTTAAATCATGATGACCACTACTGCTTTTTCCTCTTTTAAAGTAGTTAATAACATATCCTATGCTAATTGTTTCTACATTTTCGCCATATTTACTTTTTGCCTCTTTTCTATTAGCAAAATATTCAAACGCGTACTCATCATTTATTTTGATTATTCTTACTGCCTCTAAAAATTTAATATTATTTATATCACGACTGGTCTTACCTTTGGAATTTTGCATCTCTTTTAAGAGTAAGACATAATCATCAAAACTTTTGGGCATAATTATAGGGTCTCTTTCTTTTTCAGTCGCAACCATTAAACCAACATTCCTTAACTGCTTTATCTGTTCAACAGTTAAATCTTTTCCACTTGTATTTTTTCCTCTTTTAAAGTAATAAATAACATCACCTACTCCAATTGTTTCTACATTTTCACCATATTTACTTTTTGCCTCTTCTCTACTATCAAAATACTCAAACTCATACTCATCATTTATTTTTGTTATTCTTACTACTTCGGCTTTTTTAATGCTATTTATATCACGGCCTGTCTTATCCTTAGACCTTTGCATCTCTTTTAAGAGTGAAACATAATCTTCAAAACTCCTTGGGTTCAATACTCTATCTACTTCCCAGTCAAAAATAAAATTCAAGGTCTTTAATCTACTAATTTGGTTAGCCTCTAAGTCTGGACTTTTTGGGTTGTGATTAGTTTTGCCTTTTTTAAAAGCATTGATATAGTGTCCTATGTAAATTAAGCCCGGTTCCTTGTATTCTTCTTCATTTATAATTATATTTTCACCATTTTCTTTTTTGATTTTCGATTTTATTATCTGAAGAGTACAATTATCAGTAGTTCCAATTACCCTTAATTTATCATTACGATTTATGTTATTTATATCAACACCTTGATTTTTTAATATGCTTAAATAATTAAATATCTTATCAAAAGTAGACTCAGGCGATGCTAACTCATCTATTTCTTCTTTTAATTTAACAAAGTCTTGTACTAAACTTTCTACTTGCAAGAAACCTTGTAAAAATTTTTCTTCTTTTTCTTCTGCTTCTTTTTCTTTTATTTCTCTAGTTGGTTCATCTATTTTGATATTCCATAAGTC
>CAKORQ010000182.1 GCA_934101445.1 uncultured Bacilli bacterium
AACTAAATTATCAACAAATATTTCAGCTAATTCATCAGTACTCATATTTTTATACATTTTCTTCTAACCTCCTAATAGTTAAATCAAGATATTCTTTTTCTTGTTCTATTCCTATATATTTTCTATTCAATTTATTTGCTACAATTCCAGTTGTTCCAGAACCATTAAATGGATCTAAAATTAAATCTCCTTCATCTGTTGAAGCTAAAATTAGTTTTTCTAATATGGCCATTGGTTTTTGTGTTGGGTGTTTACCACACTTCTTTTCACTTGGCTTGGTAAGAGATGATTCCCATACATCTTTAGCCTGTTTACCTCCATTTAATTCTCTCATTAATTGATAATTAAATTTATGCTTTGCTTTCCTTATATCTTTTTTAGCCCATAATATTGTTTCAGTAGAATGAACGAAATATCTACAACTAATATTAGGTGGAGGATTTAATTTTCTCCATGTTATGTTATTAATAATTTTAAATCCCTCTTGTTCAAGAGCCATACCGATTGAATATATGTTATGAAGAGTTCCACTTATCCATATTGTTCCTTCATCTTTTAAAATATTGTAACACAATTTAATCCATTTCCGATTAAACTTATGCTTTTTATCAATATTTATTTTTTCATCCCATTCACCTTTTTTTACACTTACCATTTTACCTGCACTACAACTTATACCATCTCCAGATAAAAAATAAGGAGGATCGGCAAAAATCATGTCTATTGATTTAGGTTCAATCTTTTTTAATTCTTTAAATGAATCTCCTTTTATCAATTTAAAACCGTCTGTTTCATAATATGGTTTCTTAGACATATTGCCACCTCCTTAACTATTTTCTTCAAAACCTTTTTCATTTTCAAAGTTTGTTATAATAACTTCTTCTACTTTTCCCCTTTTCTTTCCGTTTGAATTAATATTTCTTTTAGCCTCAATTACATGTATATGAAAATCTTTATATAACTCATTTATTAAAGTTGTATTGTGATTAGAAAGCATTACATAGCAACCTCTATCAGATAATTCTTTAAATACTTTAGCAAGTCTTTTTTGTTCCTCTTTTCCGAAGCCATCTTCAGTATAACTATTAAATGTAGATGTATCAGAATCGTAAGGTGGATCAAAATAAACAAAATCTCCTTTTTTGGCATCTTTTACTGCTTCTTCAAAATCAACCGACAATAACTTAATATCATTATAATTTAAATAACCACATATAATTCCTAAATTTTGGCCTTCATAAGTATTTACTTTAATTTTCTTGCCAAACGGTACATTAAATTCATTCTTACTATTAACTCTATATAATCCGTTAAAACAAGCTTTATTTAAATAAATAGTACGAGCTGCTCTTTTATAATCGGCTAACTTATTAAACTTCTTTTTATCTCTATCAATATTTCTAACTTCATAATAGTGTTCTTCTGAATGTTCAGTTTCATGATGATTTAATTCTCTACACATTGCTTCGAATTTTTTTTCATCTTTAATGCATTCATATACATTCATAAGTTCTTTGTTATAATCATTAATAACAGCTTTTTTAGGTGAAAGTTCAAATAATAATGCTCCTCCACCTATAAATGGTTCATAATAAGTATTAAACTCATATGGAACATATTGCTTTAATTTATCTATTATTTGTCTTTTTCCACCAGCCCACTTTACAAATGGTTTTCCTTTTATCATATTAAAACCTCCTATATATCTTTTGGTAATTTATCATAATCATATTTATGTTCAGCATCTTCCAATTCATCAAAAGCAATTTTAATATCTTCTATAGCTTTTTCAATAGTATATAAGCTATCTTTGTTCTCTTGCATTATTTTTAAATGTTCCATTGTATTAAATAATTGCTGTCTAGTTTTTTTTACCTTTTTTCTTTTTTGGGCATCAAAATCTAATAAATCTAATTCTGACTCTTTATATTTTTCAATCATTTCTTTTAAATCCTTCGTGGATTTATTTTTATATTTATCTAAAGACAAATAATCTAAAAATTCATCATAACCAGCAACTTTTAAAAGATTAGTTAAAGATAAATCTAAGGTCTCAGCTATCTTTTTTAAAGAATCAACATCTACTTTTTTAATCTTTCCGTTAATAATATCATTTAAGGTACTTCTACTTATTCCAGATAATTTAGCAAGTTCTCTTTGAGAAATTCCTTTAGCAATTCTAGCAATCTCAATAATATTTTTAAGTTCATTTGAATTCATATTTTCACTTCTTTTTCTAAATTATTCCTTTTGGATTTAATTTTATCACTTTTTTGATATTTCGTCTATAATTTCGGACAAAATATATTAATAAGTTTTTGACATATTTCTTTTTTGCACACACTTATTCCCTGATTTTTTATTTTGGGGTTACTAAGGCTTTATCCTTTATTATGTTCTCATAAATAACTGAATTTTATCTGGCTTGTTCGATGCTATTGTTTCCGATTTATTCCTCAAAATTAAAAATCTTCTAGTCATTTTCAAAGCTATTAGTAATCCAATAATTTTTAGGACACAAAATTTTAGAAGATTAGAAAAAAAATAACGTAATAAACTTCTTGTAAAGAACTATAACATTGGCTTTTATTTTATTAAGACAAGAAATAATACTAGTAAAATTTATTATAAAATTGATTTTGTAATTAATCGCCAAATAATAAATTTATACTTAATTGGTCCTAAGCATTAATTTTCCCGAAAAAAAA
>CAKORQ010000183.1 GCA_934101445.1 uncultured Bacilli bacterium
GCAATTAATCATATGATAATAAGGATACAGCAACAGGAGCAGAAAATGCTTATGGTAACAGTGACTGGACAATTTCTAGAATAAATTATCTTTTGAATTCTGGATATGATTTAAAAAAGATAGGTGGTTCTTTATATTACAAAGCAAAAAGTGGATATTGTTATAGTGGGTCTGAAAATGCCACTGTTTCATGTGACTTTACAACCACTGGGTTAAAAAATAATGAGACGAGAAATTCAATAGAATCTGTTATTTGGAAATTAGGAGGTAGCTCAACATTCTATGATATATCAACACCAGAATTTTATCAAAAAGAAAGAAATGGCAGCACCTATTCAACAAGAGCAATCAGATGGACTGGACAAATTGCTCTAATGTATCCAAGTGACTATGGGTATGCGACTTCTGGTGGCACTAATGTTAACAGAAACGAGTGTTTACAGAAAAAACTATATACATGGAATGAATTTGAAGATTGTTTTAACAATAATTATTTGTATAAATCTTCATACAGTCAATGGCTATTAATGTCTGGAAACAAATATCCAGAACATGTTTTCAATGTTAGACCTGAGGGAAATGTTGCTACATACGGCGCTGTAGATGTTAATGGTTTCGTTAGACCCACTTTATTCCTCAAATCCAATATCTTAATCACTTCCGGCGATGGCTCTTCCAACACCCCATACCAACTAGGCCTCTAACTATTCTAAAAAACAACCACCATCATATAATTAACTGGTGATTCCCATGAATACAGATATAGAAAATTACTTAAATAATAAAAAGACTAAGAAAAATAATATTAAATTACAGTCATATTTATCCAACCTTTTAAGTAAATTTCTTCTTAGTATCATTTTTCTAATGTTAAGTGTTATCTTAATAAAAAGTAATAATAATATAAAAAAGTTTTATCAAGAAGACATCTTAACTAAACAAATTAACTTTACGAAATTTAATAACCTTTACACCAAATACTTCGGAAATATCCTCCCTGATTATACCGTTCCTAGTGTCCCTACTCAGATGGCCTCTAATACAGAATTTGATTATGCAAATGGTACCCCTTATCTTAATGGCACCAAATTAGAAACAACAGAGAACTATCCTGTTCCCATAATTACCAGTGGCATCATCGTCTTTTTAGGTGAAAAAGACTCCTTAGGACCCACTTGTATCGTTCAAGGCGTCGATGGCATTGATATTTGGTATTCTCATATTGATACTTCATCATTAAATCTTTATGACTATGTAACCGAAGGTAAGATCTTAGCGCCCACCGAAAGCAATTACTTTTATCTAACCATTGATAGTAATGGTACCTACTTAACCTATGATACCTATAAATCTTGATATATCAACCATATTTTTATATCTTCTAATGTGTCTTACTGGCGACTTTAAAAGAGTTGTTTTAACCTTTATAATCATCATTATTCATGAGTCAGGACACATTATTTTTTTAAAATACTTTCAAGTTCCTATAACTAAATTAACTATCTATCCCTTTGGTGGTCTAATTAAAACTAATAAACTAATAAACTTTTCTCCTTTAAAAGAGCTTTTAATATCCATAGGAGGTATTCTAAACCAACTTATTTTATATTTAATATTTTATTTTTTATATAAACATAATCTTATTAATACCTATACCTATAACTTATTTCTATCTATAAATACTAGTCTTATCTTATTTAATATAATCCCCATATATCCCTTAGATGGTTATATCATATTAAATAGTATTTTTAATATATATATACCTTATTTAAAGAGTAATGTCTTAAGTCTTATTATTTCTATTATTACTTTAATTATCTTTATCTTATATAGTTATAATTATAAAATAAATAGTATCTTTGTTATATCTTTTTTATTATATAAGTTATACAACTATTTAAAAGATTATAAGTATATATATAATAAGTTTATTTTAGAAAGAAGTATGTATGATATACCCTATAATAAGATTATCTATTTAAATACTTATAGTCCTTATTATTTAAAGTTAAATAAGTATTATTATTTTAATTATAGGAGTGAAAAAGATATAATTAATAGTATTTATAAGTATTATTAGTATTACTTCCCACCACCCACCCTTAAGACATTTCTTATATAACTATCCAAGATAACTTGATAGTTTTTTTAAATTCTTAAATATGATATTATTTAATTAGAATAAATTAGAAAGTGTATTAAAGTTTATCTTCGATTGAACTATGCTTTTGTATATGCTATAGTTATTATAGTGGAGGTAGTTACAAAATGAAAAAATTATTAATTTTTGTTTCAATAGTTATTTTGATAGTTACAATTGTAATAATAGTAGGTGTAACAACAAAGGATAATTCAAAAGATGAAAGAAATGAAATACTTATAGGCGAAATAAAAAGTATTGAGTCGGGTAAATATTTAGTTTTAGAATCAGAAATAGGCTCATTCGAAATTTATTATGATAATGTTGATAAATTCAATGTTGGAGAAACAGTTAAAGTTACTTATGATGGTTCAATTTTAGATTCATTACCTAGAAAGATTTCCGCTATATCAGTTGAATTAGCGAGTGAATAAGATAAAAATGGTAGTTAATATTTAAAATTTCGACAAATTTAATAAAATTGAATTTGTGAGATAAATAGAGATGATGGTAGATAATAATGTGATTTTGTAAATTGGATTTTAGT
>CAKORQ010000184.1 GCA_934101445.1 uncultured Bacilli bacterium
AGAAGAAGATGCTAAGACCACAAGGGGCACCAATAACAACCAAATAAACCCTATCATTTTTTTATTTAACTTCACACTAATCACCCTATACTTCATTTATTATATTTCAATTGTATCAAACATTAAGAAAAAAATCTTCTATTAAATAAAAAAATTGCCTTCTAGTTAAAGCAATTTCTCTTATTCTTTTTCATACTTAAAGTTAAATTACTAGTTTTATTTATTATATCAATTTCTTTACTACTAAAAAATTCTCTGTAAATATATACTTTATCTTCACCCACAATGTTTATTTTTCTTCTAATAATCTCTTCAAAGTCCAAGTTTTTCATCTGTTCCATTAATTTCTCATTACATTTTAGCATTCTTCTTAAAGAATATGGCTTACCATCAATAACCATAGCAGTAGTATCTAGTCCTTCATTTCCTTTAATTTTTAAAACTTTTCCATTAAATTCAATATTTTGACAAAAAAGAAAAGAAAAATCTTCATCTTCTAAAGTAAATTGTTCTTCAATTTGATTATTTAAAGTAAGTTTAGCAAGCACACACATATATAGTAATACATCAACCTTATCAAACCCTAATAAAAAAAGGGCAGAAATTATATTTTCTGAATTTATTTTTTCCACAAAACCTCCATCTTCTATTAACTATTTCTTTAATTTTCTTATATAAATATTTCTCGTTTCTTCAAACGACGCCTTCTTTATACTTTCTAAAATTCACTGTTATTTATAATCTACTCCAACCAATATGCAAAATAACTAAATTTTCAAATATATTTGGCTAATCTATTATCTATTAATACTTCATATTGCATATCAATATCAGATTCTTTATATCTTCTTAAAACTAATCGTTCTGTTCCTAATCTTGGGCTTAGCATTCAATCAATTCCTACACATAATATACCATTAAAAAAGATACTCACATTTAAATTGTTACCTATATTCTTATTTTACTTGTGGTTCATTAGTATTTCGTGAACAAGTTATAAAACTCGAACCAACTTAAAAATTATTGAATTTTAATTTTTTCCTTATCTTATTTTATTTACCACAACATTAAGGTTCTGGTAAGGTTATTATTAGCACTATTTATACCATGTGTTTTCTTCTCAATGAACACAAAATGCACACAATGTATCCATTTGTTTTCTATCTACAATATATTTTTATTATTACGCAAGTACTACTTTAAATCTTTTTCATAATTTCAATATTTACTAAAGTTTAATTACTTCATGTTTTTTAATTTTTTTAACTTCTTCTTTAAATCTTCTGCAGCTAATTTTCTTGCACTAACATCATTCTTTTCTTCACTAGTTAACTCCGCTAAAGTACGCCCATCTGTTAATTCAAAGATTTCATCAAACCCAAAGCCATTTGTTCCTCTTTGTTCCAAAGAAATATTTCCATTTAAAATACCTTCTCCAACAATTTCGTTACTTCCGTCATAATAAACTAAATTACAAATAACTTGTGCTTTTCTATCATCTACATTAATCATTTGATTTAATATTGCATTATTTCTATCATTATCCGTGGCATTTTCACCGGCAAATCTATGTGTCATAACACCAGGCCATCCATTATAAATAAGAATACACAAACCCGAATCATCAGCAATAACTGGTTTCCCGGTAATTTCATATATTTCTTTCGCTTTCTTTGAGGCGTTACCATAAAAACTATTCTGATCTTCTACTACATCTACTGTAACTCCAACCTCTTCTAAACCTTTTATTTCATATTCATTTAATATTTCTTTTATTTCTCTTAACTTACCTTTATTATTAGTTGCTAATATCATATTTATAATACCTCCATATTTGATATTAAATCCAATCTCTAACACTATTTGGATTAAACTTATATTTTTGTGATGGTCTAAAACCTTTTTTATCTTCTACATCCTCTACCTTAGTACAATATTTAACTATTTTCTTTCTAAAATTGGATTTATCTACATTAACATCTTTAATAAGTTCATAAACAATTCTTACATCTTCCAAAGTAAATTCTTCAGATAACAATTTAAAACAGATATCTGTACTATCCATTCTAGATCTTAAATATTTATAAACTATCATAATTTCTAATAATATTTTCTCTAATCTTACATCATCTACTTTTATCTTGTAATAATATTCTAAACTTCCAGCTTTAAGTACTCTCTCAGTCTTATATTTATAACTATTATCTCCGACTACCATTTCATTATTTTTAATAATATTAAAATCTATCAACTCATAATTACTATCTAACTTTTTTATATTGCATACATTAGTAAGACCCATATATAGTACATCTATACTATTATCATCAAAAAAATTTTTTTCTCCTAATGTATAAACTTGCTCTAAATGAAATTTATCGCTGCCAATGATAGTTTCTATCTTATTTCTAATGCTATCTTTAATTCCTAATTCTTTAGTAAAATCACACTTTACTAATTCTTTAGTATCTTTATTAACTAATACTTTTAATTTTTTAATATCATTCTTCTTTTTATTTACATTTACTTCATTATCTAAAACAAATACACATCCTACTATTGATAAATTCATTTTCATCACCTCATTATATCTTCTATAATTCTTAACGATATTTCTTTAATAAACATTTTAAATTTATCTATATCACTAAACATTATCTCTCCACCAT
>CAKORQ010000185.1 GCA_934101445.1 uncultured Bacilli bacterium
TTAATTTATTATGAAATTATAACTCTTTTTTCATAAAATTATGTCTATTGACATTAGATTATTTTTAATTTATTATCTCTATATAAATAATGAAAATAATTATATAAGTTAGTATAAGTTATATAGATATAGATACATGCTAAAAAAGATAAGCCCAATTTTAAATATAGCCTATCTTCTATCACTATCCTTTTATCTCATTACTTTTTCTCTTAAAATAGTTACTCTAATTCCAAGTTTTTCCCCGATTTCTTTTTTTAAATCATTACTTAGTATATTTAAAAAATTTGTTTTAGCCTTGGCATTAGCTAAGTACTCCTCATCATTATATTGTTTCATATTTTTCCCAAAAATAATTTTTATAACCAAAGAATCCGACAAAGCAAAATTTTTAGGTATTACTGGTCCATAACATCTATTAAACGGTTCATTAACATATTTGCCATTAACAAAATTATTATTTAAAATCTCTTTATATGTTTTTTCAATCATCTTTATTGTATTTATATTATATTTCTTTTCTTGATATACTTTTCTTAATTCATTTAAATCATTAGTTCTTAACTTTTCAATAAAGAAATCATTTATTATATAAATATAATGTAATCCTAAATATTCGCCTAAATCATTAATCAAATTAGACTTAGTTGGATGACCTTTTCCAAAATCTAAATCACTATTTTTTATTTTATTATCATATAATTTTAAATCTATTTTATTTTGTAAATATATTTCAAATAATTGTTTATAAGTTTTCTTTAAAATGCCATATTCTTCTAAAGAAATATTTTTAGATTTAATTAAATTTTCATTACTATTTTGCATACTTACTCTCCTAAATTAATATTGTTTCGATGATTTAACTTATCTTCAAAACCAGTAATAAACTCTTTTTGTAATGACTCTTTAGATTTAGGTATAACTGTTGGAACATCCACTTTAAAACAATTAAGAGAAATAATGCCATCATTACTTTCTACGTCTGAGACATCTAAAACATAAGAATTTCCCCAAGTAGAAACAATTATATTTCCATCATCTGTAACATTTGTAACTGACATTGCATGACCGCCACCATTACTATAAGATAAGGTATCATCCATATCATACAAATTATAACCTTTAGTACCAGCAACCACATTATATCCTATCTTAGAATATTCTTCTATTTTAGTATTTAAATCATCGGCAGAAACATCTCTATCAACTTCAACTTTAATATCAAAATTATATTTTTCTTTCATAAAATCTTTAAATAAATATTGCATAGAATCCCATGTTCCACCACCGCCATCACTTCCAAGTTGAACAGGATTATTGTTGTTTTCATTTATATTATCATCGCCATAAACTATTTGTTCTAAAGTATAGTCACTTGCCTCAGCCCATATATAGTTAAAAGCATCAAAGGCTAATCGATATGTATTGTAATATTTTTTTCCAGAATCCTCTCTATACATCGGATACCCAAATATATTTTCAAACTGCTTTTCTTTTCCTTCAAAGGATTTAAATACACTATTGGCAAAAGCAACATATCCACAACCAGTATTACATATTTTTTCTAAATAAGATACATATTCCTCCATACTAGCATTAGGAAACAACTTTTTTAAACCGCTAGCAATATATTCATCATAATAATAATTATTTTTATCAAGTAATTGACTATAACCATCATCAGACTGAAAAATCATCTGACTACCACCATAATTTTCATTAATATTATTTATATAACTATAATATCCAGTATCATCCATAAGTGAAATGTAATTATTTTTTAAATTTCTCAATTCTGATATACTAACAGTTTTGTCTGCTTCATTTAAGAAAACGAAGAAATAACGACCATTAGATAAATAGAAATCAGCTGATGAGTGATTATTTGTATATGTTAGAATTTCTTCATCATCATTTATAATTCCTTTACTTTTTAAAAAAGTAGTTAAAGTATCTTTAGAGTACATGATATCATCAAGTTTAAAAGCATACTCATCATCTTCATCAAAACTATCAACATGAAAATTCACATCCAATTTTTTTTCAAGGCCACCAGTAGTTACATAGTACATGTCCCCGTTTTTTAACCACAAACACGCCTCATTTTCCTCATCATATCCATATGAGGCTATTTCATTTTCATTTGCTATAACATTTTTATATTTTAAATAAGCCGCTAACTTATTTTTATCATACATTAGACTGTTAACATTTACAGTTTTATTATAATTATAATGATCTTCAATGATACCATAATCAGTTATTTTCCCAAAATGACCATCTTTTAAAAAAAAGCCCCCAGTATTATCACCATTATTATAGTATGTTGCTATTTGTAAAGGTGAAGAAATAATTCCTTTACTAATTAAAAATGTAGCCAAAGTATCTTTAGAATATAAGATATCATCTATTTTAAAAGAGTATTCTCCTTCTTTATCATAGGAATATCTTGCATTAAAACCAACTTCAATACCATCTTGACTTATTAAGTAGCACTTACCCTTTGCTATTACGTTACCTCTCATTTTTCCATTCATATAGCTACATCCATAATTTGATATATCTTCAGCACTAATATTAAAGCCATGACTGCTTAAATAATCAGCCAAATTATCACTAGAATTCCATATAGAATCTGAATATTGTTTAGG
>CAKORQ010000186.1 GCA_934101445.1 uncultured Bacilli bacterium
GCCATTGGATAAGAACTTTTTAATTTTAACAAGTTATAGGGAAAAATAGATAATTTACCATTCGGCTCTAAAAAAGCATATTCGATTTCTTCGATACTTTTAATACTATTTTGACGTAATTGAAATAATAAGTCATCTATAGAATAACGAGATTTAACCATTTCTTTATAGTTTATTTTGCCATTGGCTATAATTAATGAGGGTTTACCATCTAAAAAGTTGCGGACTTTCTTGGATTTAATGGATAAATAGGCTAAGGCTACTTCCATTATAACAAGTACAACAATGGGAATAACTGTGTTTAATATGGTATCGTTAAAATTTTCAATAGAAATCGCCACTAACTCAGCAATTAAAATCGAGACAATAAGGTCCGTTGTTCCAAGTTGTCCTATTTCTCTTTTGCCCATAATACGATAAGAAATTAAAATAAAAAAATAGAAAAAAACTGTTTTCAAAGTAATTATTACTAAGTCCACTTATATCACCAGTTATATTATGAGTAATTTCTCTTAATTTTAAACATATATTTTATTAGGTGATTTTATGGAAAAAATTTCTTTCTATTTTAAAAGTATATTAATATTGGGATTTTATTTATTTTTATTAAGTTTTATTAGTGCTTTATTTTATTTGTATACTAACATGTCTTATAATTTAAATTGCTTTTTCTTATTTATTTTTACAAGTATCGGTTTTGCAATTTTAAACTTTTTTAATGGCAGGAAAACTCTTAATAAAGGTTATCTGGCTGGTCTTAAGTTAGGAGGAATAATTTTACTGGGATTTATTCTTATTAGTTTATTTACTAAAAATAGTTTTTCCTTAAGTCAATTAATATATTATGGTATTCTTTTGTTAATTTCAGTAATTTCAGCCTCAATTGGTATTAATTATAAAGATAAAACTAATTTAAAATAACAAATTCATTAGTTTCTAAATTTACATATGATGATGAGTTGATAATTTCTTTAGTTACCGGATTAATGATGGTATTCAAATAGCCATTTTGCACTAAATAATCAAGAGTAGCACTTTTATTAGTGCATTTTTTATCTAATACGCAATCATGGGCTTTTTCTACCACCTTTTTGTTTAAAACCAACCACAATTTTGTTTCACGTTCATTTTTTATAGCCATATAACTTTTATAGCCAACTAAACCGGCCATAATTAAGATTAAAATACTAGAAATAATTTTACTGAAGTTTTCCATAATAATTTTTTATGAACTCCTCTCTGTATTTTAGAAGACGATCTTCTTTAATAGCACTTCTTAATTCTTCAGTTAAGTTAATTAAGTAATGAATATTATGAATTGAAAGTAAACGGGCTCCGAAAGTTTCTTCACAATTAATTAAATGTTTAATATAGGCTTTAGTGTAATTTTGACAAGCATAACAAGTACAGCCTTCCTCTACGGGAGTAAAATCTTCTTTGTATTTAGCATTTTTAATATTTATTTTACCATAGCGCGTTAGAGCATGACCATGACGAGCAAGTCTAGTTGGGGAAACGCAATCAAAAATATCAACACCATTACAGACATTTTCTACAATATCAATAGGATCTCCTACTCCCATTAGGTATCTAACTTTATCTTTTGGAAGATAAGAAGTAGCATAACGCACCATCTTATATTGCGTTTTCTTATCCTCACCAACGCTAGTACCACCTATGGAATAGCCATCAAAGTCCATTTTTACTAATTCTTCTACGCAATGACGACGTAAATCTTCATATTCGCCACCTTGTACAATGCCAAAAAGACTCTGATTAGGATTGTTAAAAACGTCTTTTCCTCTCTTAGCCCATCTTAATGTTCTGGCAACGGAATTTTTGCAATAATCATAAGTAGCCGGATAGCCGATACATTCATCAAAACTCATGGCAATGTCACTGTCTAACTTATTTTGAATTTGAATTGATTTTTCCGGAGTTAATAATAAAGCATCGCCGTTATACTGATTTTTAAACTTTACCCCTTCTTCGGTAATATCTTTTCTTTTGGCTAAAGAAAAAACTTGGAATCCTCCCGAATCGGTTAAAATTGGTCCATTCCAATTCATAAATTTATGAAGTCCCCCAGCGTGGTTTATAATATCTTCACCAGGTCTTAACCATAAGTGATAAGTATTTGCTAAGATAATTCCGGCATGGTTAGCCTTTAATTCTTCGGGGGACAGAGTTTTTACAGTGGCTTGCGTTCCTACGGGCATAAACATAGGAGTTTCAAAAGTGCCATAATTAGTATGAATTAGCCCTAATCTGGCTCTAGTGTTTTTATCTTCTTTTAATAATTCGTATTTTATTTTCATATAGTACCTCGCTTTCAAATTATATCAAAAAAATAGACTATCGTCTAGCAAGAAATAGTCTATTATGGGCATATTCACTAACCGCAACTCCGAAATTAGTAAATGTCATTGGCACTTTGCGTTCCTTCATTAAATAATAAATAGCAATTTTTTCATCACTAGTTAATTTACGGTAAGACGAACCAAATTGTTTAGTAATTTCCAAATCATTTAAAATACCTTGCAAAGTTATATTTAAAGCATAACTTCCTTTTTCAATATTTTGATTTGCAAAGGTCATGAATAATTTTCGGTCAGCAATATTATCAA
>CAKORQ010000187.1 GCA_934101445.1 uncultured Bacilli bacterium
CGGCTAGAAAAGCGCGTGAAGACGCTATAAATGTGAAGTAAAATAGTAAACAAGAAAAAAATTTTTCGGGTAAACTTGCACCAGCTCAAAGTAAAAATCCCAAGATTAATGAATTATTCTTAGTCGAAGGAGATTCTGCCGGTGGTTCTGCTAAAGGTGGTCGTGACCGTAAATTCCAAGCTATTTTGCCTTTGAGAGGTAAAGTTTTAAATACGGCTAAGGCTAGTATGGAAGATATTTATAAAAACGAAGAGATAAATACTTTGATTTATACGATTGGAGCCGGGGTTGGGGCTAACTTTGATGCCACTGAGTCTAATTATGATAAAGTTATTATTATGACCGATGCCGATGTTGATGGGGCGCATATTCAAATTTTACTTTTAACTTTCTTCTATCATTATATGCGGGGCTTAATTGAGGCTGGTAAACTTTATATTGCTCTTCCACCATTATATAAATTAGATTATGGTAAAAATAAACAAATTTATGCTTATAGTGATGATGAATTAAATGAAATTAAAAACAACAATTCAGGTAAATATACCATTCAAAGATATAAAGGTTTAGGTGAGATGAATCCGGAACAACTTTGGGAAACCACTATGAATCCTGAAACAAGAACTTTAATTCGTGTTAATATTAATGATGCAGCGCTTGCTCAAAAACGTGTTGAAGTCTTAATGGGAGATAAGGTTGAACCAAGAAAAGAGTGGATTGACGAAAATGTCGAATTTACTTTAGAAGATGATTATAGAGGGTGAAGAAAATGCAAAATGAAACAGTAAAAAAAATTCAAGAATACGCACTAGAAGAAATAATGGGTTTGCGTTTTGGAGCATATGCTAAAGAAATTATTCAAGATCGTGCAATTCCAGATGTTCGTGATGGTTTAAAACCAGTTCAAAGAAGAATTCTATATGATATGTATATTAATCATAATGATTCTGCTCATCCTTTTACTAAATGTGCTAAAACAGTTGGGGATGTTTTAGGTAAATTCCATCCACATGGCGATTCATCGGTTTATGATGCCATGGTTCGTATGTCGCAGTGGTGGAAACAATCAATGCCTTTAATTGATATTCATGGTAATAATGGTTCAATCGATGGCGATGGTCCAGCGGCTTACCGTTATACAGAGGCTAGACTTTCTAAGGTTTCTAATGAATTATTAAAAGATTTAGATAAAGGAACAGTAGAGTGGGCACCAAACTTTGATGATACCTTACTTGAACCAACTGTGTTACCGGCAAAGTTTCCTGCCCTTTTAGTAAATGGGACTAATGGTATTTCGGCGGGTTATGCAACAAATATTCCACCGCATAATTTAGGAGAAATAATTGATGCTACTATCAAAAGAATTGAAAGTCCAAATTGCCGTTTAGAAACAATTTTAGATATTGTTAAAGGACCTGATTTTCCTACTGGTGGTATTTGTATGGGAAAAAATGGCATCATTGATGCTTTCTCAACTGGTCGTGGTCGTGTTATTGTTCGTAGCAAATATGAAGTTGTAAAAACTAAAGGTAAAGAACAAATTATTATTACCGAAATTCCATTTGAAGTTAACAAAGCTATGATGGTTGCTAAGATTGATGCTATTAGAATTGATAAAAAGATTGATGGTATCGCCGAAGTTCGTGATGAAACTGACCGAACAGGAATTAGAATTGCTATTGATTTAAAGGCTAATGCCAATAGTGATTTAATAATTAATTATTTACTTAAAAATACTGATTTACAAGTTTCTTATAACTATAATATGGTTGCTATTGTTAATAAACGACCAATGACTTTGGGAATCTTGCCTTTACTTGATGCATATATAGCCCATCAGAAAGAAGTTATTACGAGACGTAGTAAATTTGATTTAGAGGCTTATCAAAAAAGGTTAAATATAGTTGATGGGTTCTTAAAAATGATGGATATTTTAGATGAAGTTATTAAAACTATTCGGGCTTCTAAAAATAAAACTGATGCAAAAGAAAACTTGATGAAGGAGTTTAACTTTAACGCCGAACAAGCCGAGGCTATTGTTGTATTACAATTATATCGCTTAACTAATACTGATGTTTTAGCCTTAGAAGAAGAACATGATAATTTAGTAAAATATATTAAGGCTTTAGAACTTATTTTAAGTAATGAAGAAAAATTAAAAGAAGTTATGAAGTATGAGTTAAAGAAGATTAAGAAAGATTATCCAACTCCAAGGAAAACAGAAATAGTAGATGAAATTGTAGATATTAAATTGGATACAACGGATTTAATTGCTAAAGAAAATGTCATGGTGGCTTTATCAAATGAAGGTTATATTAAACGGGTTTCTATGAAGAGTTATACTTCAAGTAATGGGGATGAAACTACTTTAAAACCCGGTGATTATTTAAAATATTTATTTGAAGTATCGACTTTAGATAATATAGTAATATTTACTAATTTAGGGCAATATTTATATGTTCCTGTACATACTATTTTTGAAGGAAAATGGAAAGATTTAGGTAAACATATTAACAATTTAGTTACTGGTTTGGCTGAATCAGAATATATAGTTGGTGCCTTTATTCTTATAAATCCGGAAGAAAACATTACATTTGTAACTAAGAATGGG
>CAKORQ010000188.1 GCA_934101445.1 uncultured Bacilli bacterium
AAAATTGAAGGCGAATGTGTAAGAGATTTAATAACTAAGAAAAACGTTCGTCCTGATGGTCGCGCTATGGATGAAATCCGTCCTTTAAAAGCCGAAGTAGATATCTTACCAAGAACTCACGGTTCGGCAGTATTTACAAGAGGGGAAACACAAGCCCTAGCCACCACTACTTTAGGTGCCCTAAACGAACATCAAATTTTAGACGGTTTAGGCTTAGAAGATACAAAAAGATTTATGTTGCATTATAATTTCCCTGCTTATTGTGTTGGCGAAGTAGGTCGTTATGGTTCTCCTGGACGCCGTGAAATCGGGCATGGAGCCTTAGGCGAAAGAGCCTTACTTCAAGTTATGCCTACTGAAGAAGAATTTCCATATACAGTTCGCGTAGTATCAGAAATTATGGAATCTAATGGTTCTTCATCACAGGCTACTATCTGTGCTGGTTGTATGTCTTTAATGGCTGCTGGTGTTCCTATTAAAGCCCCAGTTGCTGGGATTGCTATGGGTTTAATCACTTCTAATGATGGTAAAAAATATACTATTTTAACGGATATTCAAGGTTTAGAAGACCATATGGGTGATATGGATTTCAAAGTAGCCGGTACTAAAAAAGGTATTACCGCTCTCCAAATGGATATTAAAATCAAAGGTGTAACTGAGGCTATCTTAAAGAAAGCCCTTGCTCAAGCCAAAAAAGCCCGTTTAGAAGTATTAGATGTTATGACTTCTGCTATCGCCGCTCCAAGAAAAGAGTTATCACCTTACGCTCCTAAAATTGAATGCTTTACAATAAATCCTGAAAAAATTAAGGATGTTATTGGTAAAGGTGGCGAAATGATAACTAAGATTATCTTAGAATGTAGTAATGTTACCTCAGTTAATGATAAAGATGCTGTTAAAGTCGATTTAGAAGACGATGGTAGAGTTATAATTTATCATCAAAATCAAGATATTATTAATGAAACTAAAGAACGCATCTTAGCCGTCGTTCGGGAAGTTGAAAAAGATGCTATCTACACTGGCAAAGTTACTAAAGTAGAAAGTTTTGGTTGCTTTGTAGAGTTATGGCCTGGGGTTGAAGGCTTATGCCATGTTTCCCAATTAGATAATAAACGCGTTGAACATCCTAACGATTTATTTAAAGTTGGCGATGAAATAACTGTTAAATCTTTAGGCTATGATAATAAAGGTCGTCTAAACTTATCTAGAAAAGAAACTTTACCCAAAGAAAAAACTAAAAAAACAAAAGATAAAGAAAAAGTAAAATAATTATTTTTAAGTTAGTCATAATTGGCTAATTTTTTTCATTTATATAGTTTACTATGGTATAATTCTAATTATAGAATAGAGGGATATATATGAATGAAAAGGTAAAAAATATTATAATAATTATTGTCTGCATTATATTAGTTGGCTTTGATATCTTTGCTTTATCTTTAAAACCTAAAAGTCAAGAAGATACCAAAGAAGAAGTTAAAGAAATTATTCATGAACCACTCGTACCCGTAAGTGAACAAGTAAATCCTCTTACCGATAAATTTTATATTAATGGTTATATGACCATTAATGGTAATACTACTTATTTAACTAAAAATACTTCTAAAAAAGAATTAAATATTAACGCTAATAAGTGTAATATTCCTAATATTTTAACTAATTATAAAGCCGATATTTATTTTCAAGTGACCTATAGTGGTGATGATGATACTATTTATGATGTTCATATTTTTAATAAAGAAAATGATACTGAGGTAATTGATTTATCTCCGGAAAATATAAAAAAGACTTTTGATATAGCCTATAATAAAAATGTTAATAACGTTACCTGGCAAGATAAAATTAATTTATCCGATTTAAATGAAAATGAAATTTATTTATATAAAGCAACTATTCCTAGTAATAATGCTCCCGAAATTAATAACGATACCAATAGTAATTGTTTGATTTATTCTAGAAGTACAAAGAGCAATTCTAAAGATGAGTGGACTAAAGAAATAAGTCCTTCTATCTCCTTTAAAAGTAATAGTTTAAATATTAGTTATAATAGTTTTAAGACTGGTGATACTTATGAAATTATTTATAAAAAAATAAATAACCCGGAATTACTAAGCCTAACTAGTAATGGTGATGTTATTTATTTAAGTGACTACCAAAATGATGATTCTATTAAAAGTAACTTTGCTAAATTTATTTATAATGATACAGATAAAGATATAACGATAAATACTACTTCTAATGCATCTGGCCTAAGTACAAGCAATTTACGAACTATTCCGGCTGGGGCCATATATGGTTATGACTGGATGCTTAGTAATGCTAAAGTTAAAATCAATTAACTGCAAAATAAAAACTTAAATAATTAAGAATCAATAAAATTCTATTATTTAAGTTTTTTAAATTTATCGTATAAATTGTTTCATTAAGAAAGTCAAACTACCAACGATAGAAACTGCTACTAAGGCCGCTACAAAAGCATAATTTACCCAGAAAGGAAGAGTCTTTTTTGGTGGTTCTTCTTTAACAATATCTAATTTAACACTATTTTGATTTTGAATAAGATTATCAGTTGAATTACTATTAGTATCTTTAGTATCAAGGCTAGCAG
>CAKORQ010000189.1 GCA_934101445.1 uncultured Bacilli bacterium
GTCTAATATGCCGATATATATTATGCCGGAAGCCACGGATTTAAAAGCTGAATTTGTCGCAATGACTAAGGAAAGTGAGGAAGAATTTCTGGATACTGATATAATAAAAAAATATGAATATAATGATGCGGTTAATTCTCATAAGAATAATATTACGGCGGATTATATAAATTATATCGAGAATATTAATAGTGATTATTTAAATGGTATTGGCTATGGTTATAATGCTTATATGAATATAATTAGTAAAAATGAAAATATTAATATAGTAAATAATGGGTATATAACGACTAGTTTTACTAGTAATACTGATTCAGAGATTATAAAAGATAATTATGATCTTTTAAGTGGTGATTATCCTAAGGATACCAATGATTGCTTATTAATTGTAGATACTTATAATCGTTTATATTCTTCTTTATATAAGGCTCTAGGGTTAGAAAATACTAATAATTTTAGTAGCGTAATTGGTAAAGAATTACAAATAGTTAATAACGATAATTTCTATCTAGAAAATGGTAATATTTTTATTCCTAAGAGTAATCTTGAAACATTGTGGGATAATGATTCAAATATAAAGTTAAAGATTGTAGGGATTATCAGACCTAAAAAAGATGCTAATGCTTCGGTTTACAGTTCATCTAGTATTTTAATTGATTCGCAAATTGAAAAGTTAAATATTGAAAAAAATCTTAATTCGTATATTGTAAACGTTCAAAAAAATAGTGATTATGATGTTTTTAGTGGCGAAAAATTTGCTGATTTTGAAGAAAAAAGGGCTGCTATTGCCTATTTAGGGGGGAGTAATGAGCCCCAAAGTATTGCTATTTATCCTAAAAATTTTGAATGTAAAGACGAAATTATTGCTTACTTAGATAAGTATAATGAGACTAAGACGGCTGCTGATAAGATTGTTTATACGGATTATGCTAGTACGGTAACTGATCTTTCTGGGGGTATTATGAATGGTATTACTTTAGTGTTGGTAGGATTTTCTTCAGTATCTTTAATAGTTTCTTCAATTATGATTAGTATAATTACTTATATTAGCGTTTTAGAAAGGACTAAAGAAATAGGCATTTTACGAAGTTTAGGGGCTCGTAAGAAAGATATTTCCAGGGTATTTAATGCGGAAACGTGTATAATAGGTTTCGTATCTGGCGTTATGGGAGTAGGGATTGCTTATCTTCTAACTTTTCCAATTAATATTGTAATTAAAAATGCCACCCAATTAAGTAATGTGGCGATGTTAAGCATTACTCATGTAGTTATAATGATTACAATAAGTGTTGTAATTACGATGCTTGGTGGTTTAATTCCTGCGAAGATGGCTAGTAAAAAAGATCCTGTTATTGCTCTTAGAACCGAATAAGGTAAATAGTAAAAAATAAGTCATTTGTTATTATGATTTATTGAAGATTTGGGAAAAATTAATGATATAATTAAGTTAGGAAAAAGAAAGATTGGTGATTTTCTTGAAAAAGGAAGCAACTAAAAATAAAAAACTGTTTTATCCATTTTTAATGATGGTTATTACGTTCTTTATTGGTTGTTTCTTTTTTTACTTTAGTAAGGGGGACCCAATTAATTTAAAAATAAAAATTTTATTTATAGGTTATTTACCATTTATTATATTTTTAACTATTTTTTTAAGGGTTTATTTTAAAGGCAATTTTAAACTATCTAAAAGTATTTTAATAATAATAAAGGTTATTTTGGTCTTTTTATTGGTTGAGTATTATATAGCGGCTATATTTATATGTGCATTAGAAGAGTCTATGGTGCCGATTACGGATATTAAGTATTATAAAGATAAGGTAAATGATAATCTCTTAAAAGTTTTTCCTAAAGAAATACCTAGTAATGTTTATGATGTAAAGTTTAGTTATTTACCGGGGGTATTACAAGGTAAAACCAGAGTGATGCTCTATTATATAGATAAAGATATGACTATCTTAAATTTTGATAAAATGTATAAAGATAAGGCTGTTTGGATTGGTCATATCAAAGAATACGATGATAAAAATGGGGTACTATCAGGAGCACTTTCAGATGAGATTTTAGAAAATGAAGATAAGGACGATTATATTATTTATTTAGTTAATAATAATTGCGATAAATCAGGATATTGTAATCATGGAAATGTTTTATTAGTCGCTTTTAACGAAGATACCAAAGCGATACTTTTTAAAGCCGAGGTGTGGTAAAATATCTTTCGTAGGTACAGGATTATTGCTACTTTTTGGTAGAATTATTGAAGTGTTGTATTCAAATTTATCTTATAGAACTTTAGTGTAAGTATTTAGATGTAAATTCATAATATTAATTTTATCAACGCTCTTTCTTCTGAATCTATTAATATATTGGTTAATATGAAATTTGCAACTTTTTTGGATAATATTGCAAAATTTATTATAAATTTCATCGATTAATGGTATAATTTTCATAAGTGAAAACTTGCTTTCTATTGTATTTCGATAACTCAATTATAAAGCAAATTTAAGGTTTTTGCTCTTTTTATTTATAAGTATTTGTC
>CAKORQ010000190.1 GCA_934101445.1 uncultured Bacilli bacterium
GACTAGTCTATGTCTTTAATAAAAAATATTCTAGTTTTATTATCATGATAATCTTCACTTTATTATTTAATGGTATTTTCTTTGTAGCCGGCTATTACATTGATACCATCTATAAAGAAATAGATAGCATTAGCAAAGATACTATTAACTATACTACTTATCTTATTAATATGAAAGATACCGAATTTAATAGTGATAGTAAAATAGGTATTATTAGTGATACTACTAATATCGAAGGTAATATTTTAGCCAAAGAATTAATTAATAAAGATAATCTTCCCAATAAGTTATATCAATATGATGATTTTTATGTCATGTTAGATGACTTATATAGCGGTAAAATTGATGCTTGCTTTGTTTCCAGCAATTACGCCATTCTTTTTGCAGCCGAAGAAAAATATCAAAATATTAAAGATGATACAAAAGTCGTTTTACAATATAGTAAAGAAATGAAAAACCAAGATAATATCAGTTACACTAATAAAAAATTAACCGAACCCTTTACTGTTTTAGTGATGGGGGTTGATAGTGAGACTAATGGATTAAACGCTAATGGGGCCTTTAATGGGGATACCCTTATGATGATTACTTTTAATCCCAAGACTCTATCCGCTTCGATGTTTAGTGTTCCAAGAGATCTTTATGTTCCTATTAGTTGTCGTAATAATGCTCTTGCCAAAATAAATTCTTCCGCTGCCTACGGCACTAAATGTGTTATTAATACGATGAAGCAACTTACAGATATTGATATTGACTACTATGTAAAAATGAATTTTAAAGGAGTTGTGGATTTAGTTGAAGCCTTAGGAGGGATTGATATTAATGTTGAAGAACCTTGGAGTTGGTACAATGCCGGAGTTAATTACGGAGGCAAAGTCTGCGAGCAAAATTCTAACCGCGAATTTGGCGATAAAATAGTCTGTATGGATCCCGGCTTCCAAACTTTAAATGGTGAACAAGCCCTAGCCTATGCTCGTAACCGTCATCAATATCTCGGCTCTGATTTAGACCGGATTAGACATCAACAAGACGTTGTCGAAGCGATAGTCGAAAAAGCCAAAACCTTACGTAGTTTTGATGATTTTAAAAACGTTTTAAACGCTGTGCAAAAAAACATGGACACGAATATGACTACCGATCAAATCTTATCATTATATGATGTTGGTAAATCCATTCTTGTTAATACCCTAAACGGTAACGAAGTTAAATTCTCTATTTATAAAACCACTTTAGAAACATATAGTCTACCCGTTTTCTTAGGATATTCCACTACCTCAGCCTTGGGTTATTATAAAGATAGTTTAGAAGATATTAAAAAGATGATGAAAACTAATTTAGAACTATTAGAAAAAATACCTAATAAAACTTTTAGTATTGACTATAACGAAAATTATACTTTAAAATTTTATGGCAAAAAAATCTATGGGGCTAAATCTGTTGCTACTATGCCTAACCTAATTGGGTCATCTAAAGATTATGTAAGTAACTGGGCTGTTAGTAATGGCATTAATCTAACTACCATCGAAGTTTATGAAGGCGATGAACATTTTAATTATTTATATGCCGATGGCATTGTTGCTGACCAATCTATTCATGTTAATTCGGTAATTGATACCGGCACTAATTTAACTGTTTATATTAATAAAAGAGCCACTAATCAAGACAATAATAATCAGACCAATAATAATGGTAGCACCGAAAATTCACCTAATGTTCCCGAACATAATGAAAATGATACTGTTATTGATAACGAGGAGTAAAAACTTCTCTTTTTTTTCGGATAAAAAAAGAGGAAACTCTTTATAAAATTTCTTCTATTTCTCCGTATTAACCTTATCACTTACAGGATTATAAGCAACCACACTGTATTTATTTTCTTCTTTAGTTAAAATAACATCGACTTTTTTATCATAGCCTAAATCACTTACATAACTTACTTTAGCACTTATTTCATAAGCATCAATAGTTTCATTTCCCATTTTATAAGTAGTTGTCTTAAGTTCGTCCATTACTACTTCATTAACTTCTGGTAATAATTGTTTTCTATCATTATAGGCATTATCCTCAATATAATCATAAAAATTATCAACAACTTTATTAATAAACATATCTTTTTTAGTTGAATTAAAAAATTGCGAACTTGTTACTTCATATTTATTAATTTTATTATTTAAAGATAATAAGTCAATCACAAAAACTTTAGCCAGTTGGGTTATATAAGCACTTTCATCAACTTCATCGGCTTCTAATATTCCTTTTAGCTTAGCAAATTCTTCTTTATAATAACCAGAAGCATTATCATTAATATAGTAGCCATATGTTGGAATATCATTTTCTACTTTACTAACATTTACTGGTTCTTCTTTTCTTTGTAATGTTCCATAAAAATAAAATACTATTCCAAATATCAAAAACAAAGAAACAAGAGCAAAAAACATCTTAAAAATATCACTTTTCTTCATACTTTTTAACATAAATATCACCTATTCTTCTAATATAGGAATATTAT
>CAKORQ010000191.1 GCA_934101445.1 uncultured Bacilli bacterium
CAGTAATACCACCGGTACTCCTTGCAACATACATTTTAGGATTTGTTTGATTATATGCCATAAATTCTGATGAATAGTAATAATTAGTATCACCACTATAATCTAAAGTTGTTGGATCTTTTAACGAACAATTTTCTAATGAATATTGGGCTGTTTCACTATTAAATGATTTAGTTGTACATATATACATATATTGCTCATCAGTACTTAAATCACTCAATTGAGTTACCGAACTTATGGCCTCTGCTGTTGGCTTTATTACTTGTTTTGTAACTTGACTTCCAGTTTTTTCAACCCATTTAATTATTGGAGCAGTTTGACTTAAATCAACAGTTTGTTTATTTGCAATCTTAGTCTTGGCTATCTCAGGAGTAGTTTGATATTCATTAGCAAGGATTGCATCACCAAATTTATTATAACCAGCTGTTACGGGACTATAACTACTAGGTTCTGAGACTGTAACTATTTTTGACTTAAATACTTTATTCATTGCATCATCATTTATGGTTACATCTTCGTCCATCCAGAAAGATACCGTGTAATCTATCGAATCTCCGGCTCCCAAATAACCTTCGGCAATAGTTCTTGCCTCCGTGGAACCATTCATTGTTGTTGTAGCTGTTTTATATTTATCTAAGGTTGTAATGGCATCACTGTTAATCTTAGTAGCTATAAACTTACTATTTAAAGTAGTTCCTTCTAACATTTCTAAATTAACATAATAATGGGCAAAAATTGAACAACTATTCCTTAAAGTAAAACTATATGGTTTTAATTTTAACCCTTTGGCATCAGTTATTGGATAAGCATTGGTTAAATTAATTTCATCTTTTTCTTCAGCCAGTTCAATATTAAAACAACCAGATGTTCCTTTATTAGCTTTATCACTTATAAATGTAAAACGCCAGTAAGCATAAGATAAACTTATACTAACTAAAGTTATAATTAAACAAATAATTATTAGACTAAATTTACTTTTCTTTTTCATGACAAACATCCTTACTACTTTTATTATTACCAAAAATTTAAAAATAATTACTAAATTAGTGTAACCCACAATAACCACTAGCCCGTATTTTCGGCTTCATAGAGTATCTAACTCTATGAAAAATTGGCTGCAAACCCAGTATTTACCTAGGGTTTAAAAATTATTGACCATAAATTTGACCAGAATAGATTTGGATTCACTTGACTACAAAAGCCTTGGCAAGCCCTTATAAATACAGGGATTGCATAAAAATTTTCTGACCAGAAAATTGACTAAAAAGATGAAAAAAATACCCTTTTAAATGCCTAAAATATGTGGTATAGTTTATATATAAGTTAAAAATAAGGCCCGAAAATCCGCTTTCATAGAGTTAGATACTCTACGAAAAATCTTTATTTTAAAGATAAGTTTATCCTAAAATAGCTATTTTATACTAAAAAAAGTAGGTCATCAAAACCTACTTTAATTTATATCTTTTTTAACAATATCTAAAACATGTCTAGAATATCCTAAATAATAAGGAGATTCACATCTTTGAAAATGAAATTCTAAGTACTTATTAAATTCATCTATACTCATTTTATTAATTATTGGTCTTATATATTCTGTCATACCTTCTTGAGAGATTAATTTTTCTCTTTTTAAATGGCATATCTTATTAATATTAGCAATTGATTCAAATGTATCAAAACTATATAGAGTGGTTTTATTATCTTTAATAATAAACTTATCATCATACATATTATCATCTAAAATATGGCCATCGATAAAACCATGTTTTAAAATAGCAAAATCATTAAGACAGTAAACAATTAAAAGATAACCATTATTCTTTAAATGCTTTAATACTTCTTTAATAGCGTCCACTTTATCTTTGCCGAAAAGGTGGTAGATGGGACCAAAAAGCAAGATTACATCATAAGTCTCATTACCTAAAAACTCTAAGTTAAGAGCATTACCTAAATAGGTTTTAACCTTTTTACTTTTACTTTCAATGACTTTTAAATTATGTTTAACCAGTTCAACGGCTGTAACATCATAACCTAAATTGCTTAAATAAAGACTATATTTTCCTGTACCAGCCCCAACATCTAAGATTTTGGGCTTATTAAAATGTTCTAAAACTGCTTTAATATACTTAATTGTTGTTTGAAATTCCACTATTCCATGCCTAGTTTCCAGACGCTTATCCTCATTAAATTTGTTATAATAATTATTTAATAACTCATTCATTTATATTTTCCGTTACTTTAACATGATTTACAAATTCGACATCATCTCTTAAGCCTTCATGGAGTTCTTCTTCCGCATTACCAACATAAACATCTTCAATACGTGAAACACGCAAACGCTCTGCAACTAAAATTGCTTCAACTTTTTTAACAGCCGTATCTAAATCATCATTAATAACAACATAGTTATAATTATTATAGTAATTGATCTCTTGATAAGCTTTCTTAAATCTTTCAATAATCTTTTCAGTATCTTCGGTATTACGATTCTTTAATCTTCTTACTA
>CAKORQ010000192.1 GCA_934101445.1 uncultured Bacilli bacterium
GTAGTGTTATTGCCAACTTAAAGTATGTAAGAGATGAAGAAGTAAAAACCGCTGCGACTGATGGTGATAATATTTATTATAGTGAAGAATTTCTTTCTAAATTAAAACCAGATGAACAAGTATTTGTTTTAGCCCATGAAACTTGTCATATAGTTTTTAAACACGTTGATAGACGTACTAGTAATGAACCAGTAATGTGGAATATTGCTTGTGATGCGGTTATAAATGCCTTCTTAGAAAGTGACGGTCTACCTGTACTAAAAGATGCCGTAAAAATAGAAGGCGCTATTAATTATGATGCTGAAGAATTATATGAAAAATTAAGACAAAGAAAAGAAGAAAATGAAAAGTCTAAAGACCCTAATGGAAACTCTAACAGTCAACAAGAAAATAGAAATCAGGGAAAATCTGACGGTTCTGGAAGTCAAAACCAACAAAATAATTTTCCTCCTTCTGAAAGCAAAAGTACTTCTGATAAATCTAGTAATAATATTGAAAATGCTAATTTTGATATAAAAGGTATCATCCCCCCTGCTAATCATGAATTATGGAAAAAGGATTTAAAAAAGACTAATAATAATGAAAATCAAGATAATCTAAGTGATAATAATAAAAAAGAATCTAATCAAAATAATTACAATCCCAATTCTAAATTTGAAGCAGCTAAGAAAAAATCCGATACCGAAAGTGATAAGGAAAAGAAAGTAAAAGAGTTAACAAAGAAATTTGCTAATATTGGTGAAAAGAAGGCCTTTGCTCAAAATAAAATTGAAAGAACTAAAGTACTAGAAGAATTAAAAAAATCACTAGCCCAAGAAGCTAGTAATCATGGTAATATAACTAATATGGAAAAAAGAAAAGTAGATAATATCGGTATTTCTAAACCATTAATTGACTGGCGCCATCTTTTAAGAGAAACCATTACCTATGATAATGATTGGTCTTATCAAAATGCTACCGTTGAAGATGGCTGTGTTGTTCCTCATTTAGAAGACATACCAAAACCGGTTACAGAAATAGTATTAGATACTAGTGGCTCTATTGATGAGACCTTATTACGTAATTTTTTAAGAGAATGTAAAAATATTTTTCAAACTTCAAAAGTCAAAGTAGGGTGCTTTGATACTAAATTCTATGGTTTTCAAGAAATAAGAAATATTAATGATATTGATACTTTTCCTTTAGTGGGCTTTGGTGGTACTGATTTTGATGTCGCTGTTAATGCTTTTTCTAAAAGAGCGGAAAATAAAATTATATTTACTGATGGCTACGCCGATATGCCAAGTAAGAGAGTTAATGCTATCTGGGTTGTGTTTGATAATGCTAAAATTAATCCCCCCGGTGGCAAAGTTATTTATATAGATAGTGTGGCCTTAGAACGACTATCTAGCTTTTCTTCTGGTTATGGGCTTAGAAGAAAATTTTAAAAAGAAAAGAGTTGAAAAAAATGAATGATTTTACTTTTATAACTGGCGAAGATGTTTTTGGCAATGATGATCAAGTATTGGAAATCTTTAAAGTAGCGGGTACTAAATCACCATTAACTGATTATTCTATTATTATAGGGGCTTATTATGATCCTGAATCCAAATTAAATTACGGCCCTTATTGGACTAAATCAACAGTTAGTAGTGATAAAAATGTTATTATTGTTGATGAAGAAGGTTATTCGGCAACTTATAGTATTAGCTTGCGGGATAAGGGCGCTAGAGTTGTTTATAATTTGCCTGAAAATATTGAAAAAGAATTAACTAAAAATCTGGATACAACCACGGAACATATTTTTCAAGTAAAATACGGTTATTATCCCCAATCGGCCTTAAATGATTTAGAACAAAAGAACTTAGAGAATATGCTTATGCAGGGCAAATTGCAATTAACCAATAATTATTACACTGCAGATTCTAGAAAAGAAGTCGAATATGATGAAATTTTTGCTCCTATTACTTTTAAAGAATACAAATTAGAGGATAAAAGATTAATAAAAGCCGTTGCCAATACAGCCCAATATAATGGGGTTCAATCTAAATATAAAAATGGCGATAGTATTTGGGTTAAAGTAGAACCAGTTTATTGGTTACTAGATACTAAAAAGCATCAAATGATAAGTGAAAAAATTTTATTTGCTGGTGTTCAATTTGCGGATAATTCTAATTTTACTAAGTTTGAAGAAACTAGAATTTATCAATTTTTAAATACTTGTTTTGCTAGAGAATTAACCCAAGGTTTAAGTGAAGAATTACTTCCAATAAAAGATTCTATTAAAGATACTAAATTTTCAAGTTCATACAATTTTGATTTTTCTAAAGTAAGTGAAGAAGACATTATTAAAGGGGCTATCCAAAGTAATGTTTCTGTCTTCTTACATGGCAGAAGTAGTGATGGCAAATCAAGTAGAGTAAAACAGTTAGATCCAGATTGTGTAATTCTATATTTAAGAAATGCTACTCCGGACAGCCTCAATGGCAAAAGTGTCTATAATGCCAGTAC